>DMRV01000212.1:335-884 GCA_003456455.1 Flavobacteriales bacterium | reverse complement strand
ATCTGAAATACTCGCTTTTTGAAGACGAGCAAGATGCGTACCTCACATTCTTTATGGATGAAGTGCTCAGTTTTGGGAAATCAAAAACCAACGATTTGTCTTCATTTCTAACCAATTGGTTAGAGAAACGTGGCAAACTTTCTATAGCGCTTTCCGAGAATTCAGAAGCTATTCGCTTGCTTACCATTCACAAAAGCAAAGGATTGGAGTTCCCTGTGGTAATGCATCCGTTTGCTGATTATAAGGACGAATCAACCGGAAATTCTATTTGGGTTTATGCTGATGATGAAAAACTGAAGCCCCTTGACCGATTACGTATTTCTACGACCGAAAAGCTGACCGAAACACCATTCGCCACAAATTATGAGCACGAGAAATCGCTTGGCGCGATGGATATGTTCAACATGCTTTATGTAGCACTAACGCGGCCCGTCAATCGGCTTTATATAAGCGGGAAATTGAAGAAAGAAAACGCGAAAGATCAATCGGCTTCCACGGCCATTCAATTTGTGTTTGAGCATTTAACCACAGTTGAGCCAACCGCATTGG
>DMRV01000212.1:0-239 GCA_003456455.1 Flavobacteriales bacterium | reverse complement strand
AATCTTGGAATTCTGATTCATGAAGCGATGGCAAGCATCAAAACATCTAAGGATATTAGTTCGGCTTTATCGCTGCTTGTAGAAGACGGTAGAATAAGCGTTTCTGAAACTGAATCGCTGGCTGCTAAGATTCAGCACTTGATGGCGAAAGATGAGCTTTCCGCTTTGTATTCCGAAGGAAAACAGATTAGAAATGAAGCTGACATTCAACTGAATAATGGCAAATGGGTTCGCCCCGA
>DMRV01000438.1 GCA_003456455.1 Flavobacteriales bacterium | reverse complement strand
AAAAACTGATTGGAAACATTCAGGATGTAGCCGTCAACCCGAACTACAGGGGCATTGGATTATTTCGTCAATTAGCGGAGTTTGCCAATAAAGATTTGGACAAGTCTGAGGTTGATTTGATTTACACCTTTCCGAATGACAAAAGCATTCGAACGTTCTTGAAATACAATGATTTCAAGGTAGTATCGGCCGTTCAAGCTTACATACGACCCGTTAACTCGGGTGGAATTCTCCGAAGTAAAATCAACCTTTTAGGTTTGGAGAAAATCGGAGGTTGGCTTGCTGATGGTTTTGTCAATCTGATTGCAAGTAATCCGAAGTTGGCGAATGCCCAGATTGAACGAATCACGGAAATCACCAATGAAGTTGAAGAAGTGTTTTACGAATATTCAAAGTCGTTCGAGAACCACTTGGTCAGAGACAAGGCTTGGCTGAACTGGCGTTACCTGAAATCAGTCCGTGGTAAGCATCACATTCTCGGAGTTCGCGAAGATGGAAAATTGATAGCTGTCTTGGTCTTGAAAGAAGATGAAATGCTTGGTAATCCATCGCTACTCATTATGGATTTCGCATTCGCCAGTGGCAACGAAAACTCATTGCTCTACCTGATAAATCAAGTTCGAAAGAAACCTGAACACGTTGGCTCACAATTCAACTTACTTTTCGTTTCAGGATTAGCTCCTACCCTAGCCTCTTTTAAAAAAATTGGCTTCTACCAGATTCCTGAAAAAGTGAATCCTCGGGTTTTGAATTTACTGAGCCGAAGCTCAAGCGAAATGAAAGCCGAGCCGCTTCAGACAGAAAAGTACTGGTTGCTTACCCTTGGTGATTGGGATGTTTTTTAAGGCTGATTAACCTTTATACAATCCACCACCTCTTTTGCCACTTTACGAACGCTATCAGTCGAACCACCCAAACCTTCATAAGCCAATCCAACAGCCATTCGTCTGTAAGGTCTGGTATTCGGTTTACCAAACACACGGAAATCAGTTTGAGGTAAGACGGATGCTTCTTCTAATCCTGTAATCACAGGTTGATTGGCATTCGTATCACTGGCTAAAACCACAGCACTAGCGGCAACTCTTTCCAAGGTTATCTCAGGAATTGGCAAACCAAGTATTGCGCGAGCGTGTAATTCAAATTCAGAGAAATTCTGAGAGCCAATAAGCGTTACCATCCCCGTATCATGCGGTCTTGGAGAAAGCTCTGAGAACCAAACCGTATCTCCAGAAATAAAGAATTCTACGCCCCACAATCCAGCACCAGTTAATGCATCAGTTACTTTGTCAGCCATGTCTTTGGCCGTATTCAAAGCCGCTTCACTTAATGCAGCTGGTTGCCAGCTTTCTTGGTAATCGCCTCGCTCTTGTCTGTGCCCAATTGCTGGACAAAACAAGGTCGGTCCATTTTTCTGAGAAACAGTAAGCAGTGTAATCTCCGATTCAAACGGAATGAATTCCTCCACAATTACTTCAACCAAATCGCCTCGCGAACCCTCCAAAGCATAATCCCATGCCTTTTGAATATCTGCATCGGTTTTAATGGATGATTGTCCTTTCCCAGAGGAAGACATCAGCGGCTTTACCACACACGGCATACCAACTTCTGCAACTGCAGCCTTAAGTTCATCGGCTGTTGTAGCGTACAAGTACCTTGCTGTTTTCAAACCCAAATCCTTGGCAGCAAGGTCTCGAATAGCTTTTCTATTCATGGTAAAATTGGCTGCCTTTGCACTTGGTACAACTTGCAAACCTTGCTTCTCATAATCGTAAAACCTCTCAGTACGAATTGCTTCAATTTCAGGCACAACCAAATCTGGTTGGTGCTTAGCTACTAATCCATCCAAAGCAGCACCATCAAGCATGTCAATGACCTCAAACTCATGCGCCACCTGCATAGCGGGAGCATTGGCGTAGCTATCAACAGCAATTACATATTGCCCGTAACGCTGTAATGCAATCACCAGTTCCTTCCCAAGTTCACCACTTCCGAGTAAGAGTATCTTTTTGCGCATAACTGAATTTTGTCACGAATATAAATGAGATGTCAGATATCAGATGAGAGATGTGAGATGTCTTTCATTAAAATAAGGAGACGTCTTCCTTCGTCAGCCTGACAGACGAGATAGGTGATTGGTTTTGTTTTCCTGGCGAAGGAAGGGTCTCAGTTTCTTGTTTCCCATACTATCCAATAGACGCTTCCTTCGTCAGCGAAACAAAATTGGTTGACGCGAGCATCGGGTATCTACCGTTCACATTAGGTTAACTTTGGGCAAAATCGAAATTGATGCGCACAATTCTATTCTTCCTTCTTGTTGCCTTTTCCGTAACGGTGTTTTCACAAAATATTGTGGTGAAGCCTTACCTGCAAAATGCAGAGCCTACCTCCATGCACGTAATGTGGGAAACGAGTACGGCCGGTGCTTCAGAAGTTCAATACGGAACTACTACTGCCTTAGGAACAACCGTTCAAGCCACGCTAGCTACTGGTTTCGGTGTTTCCAGAGTTTGTGATGCTCATCTGACGGGACTTCAACCCGCCACGAAATACTACTACAAAGCTGTTACAAATGTGACCGAAAGCAGTGTGTATCATTTCAGGACACCACCATTAAAGGATTCGGAAGCTTCATTTAATATTGTTGCCATGAGCGACATGCAGCAATGGGGCTCCTACCCAACTGTATTCAAGGATATTGTTGATGACAACCTCATCCCGTACATCGAACAAAACTATGGCAATGACCTTTCAGAACATCTTGGGTATTTCGCTGTACCTGGCGATTTAGTGGATGTTGGAGCATTTTACAACACATGGGCTAGCACATTCTTTGAGCCAGCTGAGAACCTGCTGAGCTATGTACCACTCTACCCTGTTCCCGGAAATCATGAGGGGAACACCCCTTATTTCTTTCAATATTTTAACTTACCAATGAACGGAACCATGACCAATGATTACCCAGAGCATTGGTGGTACAAAGATTATTCGAATGTGCGATTGATTGGACTTGAGTCGAATAACGGATACCGTGTAGCGGAACAGCTAACTTGGCTTCAGACCGTTTTAGACGATGCTGCTGCAGATGACGACATTGATTTTGTCTTTGCCCAATTGCATCACCCTCATCAATCGGAGTTATGGATTGCAGGAAACACAAGCTATACAGGAGATGTGATTGAAATCTTGGAGGACTTCTCCACTCTAAGCGGTAAACCGAGCGTTCATTTCTTTGGACATACACACGGCTATTCTCGTGGACAGAGTAAGGAACACAGACACGTTATGGTAAATGTTGCCAGCGCTGGAGGAGCAATCGACAACTGGGGAGAATTTGCCCAGCAGGATTACGAAGAGTTTTCCCGTTCCGATGATGACTTTGGCTACGTAATTATGGAAGTTCAAGCTGGTGCAGACCCGCAATTCCTGCTAAAACGATTAAGTCACGGAAGCATTGAAAACGGACTTGTAACCAATGTTTTGAAAGACACATTACTTATCAAATTCAACAACCCAAGTCCGACTACTCCAACAGGTATATTTCCTGGGCAGGGCGATGTACTGACACCAGAATGCATCATTTTCTTGGGTAGTGAATTCAATGACCCTGAAGGAGATGAGCACGGAGCAACACAATGGCGTATTGCTACAGATGCCAATTTCAGCAGCATTGTTTATGACGAATGGTATCAGCACGAAAACTGGTATTTTGATGTTGACCTATTGGCTGGCAACAACATGGTAGACCAAGAGGTTACCGGGCTTAGCGAGAACACCACCTACTATTGGCAAGTGCGTTACCGCGATAAAAGTTTGGCTTGGAGCGAATGGTCGAATGCCAACATGTTTCAAACCACAACTACCAATTTAACTGCCAACCTTTTAGATAATGGAGGAGCCGAAAACGGAACTACCAATTGGGTTGAAACCACAGGTTCTTTTGAATCTATCAACAGTGGAGAGTGTTCAGGAAACGATGCCTATGCCGGAAGCAAGTTATTTGCCGTAGGTGGCGTATGTAATGCCAATAGCTTCGGTTCTGGATATCAGGATATTGACGTTACGGCTTACCAAGCTGATATTAACCTTGGAGATAAGACTGTAAGTTTTGGAGGGTACTTGAGCGACTACAACGGAAACGATAGACCCGAATTCAGAATAGAAATGCATAATGCATCTGGCGCTATTTTGGCAATCTCTCCTACGCATGGTAATCAGTCTGCTTCTTGGACCTACATGAGCGAATCTGAAGCTATTCCTGCCGGGACAGAAACCATCCGATTCATACTTACAGGAACTAGAAACAACGGTGTAGATAATGACTGCTACTTCGATGAAATGTTTCTAAAACTCAACCTAACGGGAGGTGGTTGTGAAGAGTTTGTGGCTGTTGGAATTGCAGAAAGCCCTAACAACAAAGGAGTTGCGGTTTACCCAAATCCTTTTACCAATCAGGCTACCATTGAAGTGTTAAAACCAAGCAGAAACGCTACCTATTCTTTGGGTGTTTTTGACAGAGCAGGCAGAGAAGTTCAACGACTTCAATCTACGTCCGGAAAATTTAACGTTGACGGAACCAAGTTGAGTTCCGGAATGTATTTCTACCAAGTGTCTGATGGTACATGGTTTTCAACTGGTAAGATGGTGGTCAACTAAGCATTTCATATTTTTCAAGCATGAAAAAGGAATACACCAACGGAGATATCACAATAGTTTGGGAAGCTGAGAAATGCATTCATTGTGCAGAATGTGCTAAAGGTTTACCTCAAGTCTTTAAACCGCGAGAAAAGCCATGGATTCAAATGGGAGCAGTTTCTTCTGAAGACATTAAAGCACAAGTAAAGCAGTGCCCTTCAGGTGCGTTATCGCTTAAGAAGATTAAGATTTAGCTAAGCTTTTCAAATTGGGTTTAAGACCCACTAACCTGCTTTCGGATAAAACTGTTTAGCCCAAGTTCTATACGTACCAATAGGTCCATCACCCTTTGCAAGCGCTGGTGGAGCAATAAATGTTTTGTTTTCCCAAATGTGAAAATCCTGTTTTACATCATGCAGGTACACCTTAAAACTAGCCTTGCCTACAATATAATTCACGAGCGGTTTCGGAAGTAACGCCAATAGCGGATTAACCTTATAAGGCTTTTCAATTCTTTTTAATCGTAAGCCCAGCGTTAGTTTAATTTTTCCATTGCCAATAGGTGTAGGGAATACAAAGGTTCTGTATTCCAAGCCATTCTTAGGAACTGAAGCTTCTACAAAACTGTACCCCAACCCAAAAACGTGCACTTCAAATTCAGCTCTAGTCTTTTCAGCAGTGCTAACAAACCCAACAGAACGATTCATGGCATACTTGGTGGTTAAATAAGAACCTTCCGTTTGAATCTGTTTCAGCGTTTCAATACCTGAATAGCCATGAACCTCCGCAAAATGACCGATATCGACACTATTTTCGGTAGTCTCCTGCGGATGACTGTTGATTTCGAATGAAGTAGTCATCAAGGTATTCCAACCTGTGAAATCTGAATCAGGTATTTCCCAATCTGGCGCTTTATCATCATTGCTATGATAAATAGCAATGAAGCCATTCGTATCTCTTACCTCCCATGTTTTGG
>DMRV01000345.1 GCA_003456455.1 Flavobacteriales bacterium | reverse complement strand
CGTTCCTGAATTGATTAACAAGGGGGTGAAAGATGTAATTATTGACCCAGGTTTTGGATTTGGAAAAACCTTAGAACAGAACTACGAAATGGTTGAGCAACTTTCCGACTTTGCAATTCTTGGCAAGCCGATTTTAGTTGGTGTTTCACGCAAAAGCATGATTTGTTTGAAGTACGGAGAATCTACCGAGCAAACCTTGCAAGGAACCATTGAAGTGAACAGAGATTTACTTAAAAATGGAGCTGATATTTTGAGGATTCATGATGTGAAAGAGGCGGTTGAGCTGATCAAATGAGCCAAGATTACCAATCAACAAACCGAGACGCTTGGAACAAACGTGTTTCAGTGCATTTAGAATCTGATTTCTACGACCTCAAAGGTTGGAAAGCAGGCAAGAACAGTTTGAATGACATTGAGCTAGATCTGCTTGGTAACGTTTCTGGCAAATCAATTCTTCATTTGCAATGTCACTTCGGACAAGATTCGCTTTCGTTAGCACGAATGGGTGCCGATGTGGTTGGCGCAGATTTATCTGACGAAGCCATCAAAACTGCGCAACAACTCAACCAAGAATTAGGGTTAGATGCCAAATTTGTAGTTAGTGATGTACTTGAACTCATCGGCAAATTGGATAAGAAATTCGACATCGTTTTTACATCCTACGGCACCATTGGTTGGTTGCCAGATTTGGACAAATGGGCAGAGACTGTTTCTCATTACCTTAAATCAAACGGCAAATTGGTTTTCGCAGATTTCCATCCCATAGTTTGGATGTTTGACGATGCTTTTGAGAAAATTGAATACCGCTACTTTCAGGATAAACCAATTGTAGAAACCTCCACAGGAACTTACGCTGATACCCATGCGGCATGCGAAAAAACAGAGATTAGCTGGAACCATGGGTTAGCCGAAGTGTTCCACGCATTAGAAAAAAACGGGCTGATTTTAAAAAGCTTTGATGAATATGATTATTCGCCTTTCAACTGCTTTTCAGGAATGAAAAAACTAGCTGAACGAAAATTCATCATTGAGAAACACGGCAATAAATTGCCGATGACCTACTCTCTAGTTGCAAGAAAAACAATAAGCTAACCAGTCTTTCTGTGAGAAACAGGTTTTACTACTTTGGCCGCCTATTTGAATGGGAAAGCCAAAGAAAAAACACAAAGGTCAGCCACACGCAAAGGCCAAAGAAATTCCTTCGGAGCCTAAAAAACCGGGATTCCTAAAACGATTAGCGAAGAATGTAGCTATCCTGATTTGCGTGTTATTTGTGCTCAATTGGCTAAAAACCAATAACCCAGGGTATAAATGGGTAGTTGAGTCTCAAGTAATAAAATCGCAAAAAAACCTTGAGAAGTACAAAGACCTTACTGAGCAACAAAAACTAGAGGCCAAGCTTGGCTTTTCGGTCCGCTACTTTGATTTCATTGAAAGAACACGCCTGACACGGCCATCATTCTTTTTCCGCCAGATTCTATAATCTACCCGTCAACAAGAACACCGCAAATGAAACAGACGGTGAGTGGTTACACGAGAAACCCAAAATGGGTGAGCTACTTTCTGCATCCCAGAAAAATAGTTCACGAAGACAGAAAAGACCTACACCCTGAACTTACAAAGGGAATTACCCATGTTGCAATTCTCGACTATTGGGGTTACCAAAAGTTGTCGTATCGCGTAAGTAAAGAAAACCAGTATTCAGTTATGCCAATCAACCCTCCACAATGATATACGCAGGTTGGACCATCGTTTTCCTACTTGGGCTTGCTGTTATCAACGCCTTCTCTTTCGGAATAAAGCCGCTTGAGAAACTCGGGTTTTCTCTCCCAATTGGATTGGGTTTGGGAACGCTAATTCTTATGGGGTTTGAACTTGTCGGACTTCCATTAAACAATGCAACGTTGTTGCTTGGAACCATGGCTGTATTAGCTATAGCGACAGGTATTCTTGGTTTCATCAGAAATCGCGAACACTTCACATTAATTGAGAACATAAAAAACTTTGCCCCAAAAAAACTTCTCCCAATTAATCTAGGCTGGCTTGTACTAATTGGCTGTATTGCTACTGTGGTCTATACAAACGTGACCAAAACGTTGTTTTGGCCTGTTTTCATTCACGATAGTGTGAATGGTTATGACTTCTTAGCGCGTGTTATTTTCTCAGAGGGTGTTTTCAATAATTCACTTTTCGACCCCGAATACCCACTTTACTCTCCGAGAACTTTATACCCGCCCTTAACACCACTCAGCTTTAATATGGCATACTTGTTTGGTCATGGCTCTCCAAAAATCATTAATGCCATTTTTTATGTTGCCAATGCCACGGTATTCTACTCTCTTATTAAACGATACTCCAGTCATTTAGCTGCGGCCCTACTTACACTGTTGTTTCTCGTTACGCCAGAATTTGCAGCTTTTTCCGCGCTTTCTTCGCCAAACCCAATCTGTACATTTTACTCTGCGGCAGGCATATTGTGCTCGTACATTTGGTACAAAGAAAATTCAAGTTCATACTTCAACATTGGGCTCATTTGTATACTTCTTGCGTTATGGACTCGTTCGGAAACCATAATGTTTGTTGCAGGAGCAGTTTTTTTAATCGGTCTTAAAGCTATTCAAACACGAAAAATCGGCCGATTAATGCTTTTTGCAGTTCCGTGCGCGGCACTTTTTATCTTTTGGCAACTATACCTAACCT
>DMRV01000321.1:2415-2790 GCA_003456455.1 Flavobacteriales bacterium | reverse complement strand
GAGAGAATTGAAGTAGTAAATATTCTTTTCATGTGGGTAAATTCAGCAGCTTTAAGGCTAGTTTAGAATCGTGGCGAATATATTAATATTTGAATAGTTGAGCGCGCAACAAAAGACACTATATCTGATAGCCCTCAGTAAGGTAGGGGGTGTGGGTGATGCACGCGTGAAGAAACTGGTAGCTTATTGCGGTGGTCCGAAAGAGGTTTTTGATAAACCCAAATCTTTTCTTAGCAAGATTCCAACTATCGGAAATGCCATTGCTAATGCTGTTCATTCCAGTAATGTTTTAGGCGTGGCGGAGGCTGAACTTGAGTTTGCGAGCAAGAATAACGTCAAAGCCATTTCTTTTTTGGATGAGGATTATCCTCAAAG
>DMRV01000321.1:0-2410 GCA_003456455.1 Flavobacteriales bacterium | reverse complement strand
GTCAATCCGCAAAGAGCAATTAGCATTGTTGGTACGCGAAATGCTACGCGACAAGGAAAAGAGCTTACAGAGTCAATTGTACAGGAATTAGCCAAGGCTGATGTTACAATTGTTAGCGGATTGGCGTATGGAATTGATGTAGCAGCGCACCGCGCCTGTCTGAAATTTGATGTGCCAACAATTGGCTGCTTGGCGCACGGTTTGGATAGGATATATCCTAAAGTACATGCAAACACGGCAACAGAAATGTTGGAAAACGGTGCGCTGATTACAGATTTCCCTATTGGCACCAATCCCGATAGAGAAAACTTTCCTAAGCGAAACCGAATTGTTGCCGGAATGACCGATGCAACCATTGTTATTGAGGCTGGAATAAAAGGTGGCGCACTAATTACTGCCGAATTGGCTTTTGATTACGATAGAGATGTATTTGCCGTGCCTGGCCGGATTGGAGATGAGTATTCTGCAGGGTGCAATAGACTCATAATGAGCAATAAAGCCGCGCTAATTACCTCTGGAAACGATGTTTTGAAAGCATTAGGTTGGGACGCTTCTACCGATAAAACGAAACCACAACCTCAGACCAAACTACTTATTGACTTGACCGAAGAACAGGAAAAAGTGGTTTCTGTATTACGTGAGAAAAGCCACACTATTGATAGGCTCACTGTACTTTCTGGTTACCCTATGAGTAAAGTGGCATCTATTTTACTGGAGTTAGAATTTGAAGGGGTAGTTAGTAATCTTCCCGGAAAGGTTTATAAACTGAACTAACGCAGCGTTTTCAACGCAGCCTCTATGGTTTTATCGTTCTGATTGATAATTGGGTAGAAACCATTGCCATTCCATTTACTGCGAGCAATTAAGGCCTTCAGGTTATTCAATACTTCCGATTTTCCTTCACCCGCATCTTCTACAGAAACGTCCTTACCCTTGGCGAAATCAATCAAGTTTTGATAATCGTTTGCGCTAAACTCGAAGCTGTCTCTAAAATCAGTTGCAGAATCGAATTTCTCCAATACACTTCTATTCTGAGAAGAGTAATCCAATGCAAATTCGCGCATTACACCAGTATTTATAAGTTGACGGTGAAACTCTGAATAACTTGTCGTATCCAACGGTACAAATACATCCGGAATAATACCGCCACCTCCATAAACAACTTTTCCACCAGGCGTTACAAAGCGCTCTTTGTCATCTACCGAAATACTATCGGCTTCGTAAAGCTCTCCGCTCTCAATTCGGTCATAGAAATCTCCATAGTAGTCATCATCCTTACCGTATGGCCGTTGAATGCATCGTCCTGTTGGTGTGTAATATCTGGCAATGGTTAATCTAACGGCCGACCCATCTGCCAATTGAACTTGCTCTTGAACTAATCCTTTACCGAAAGTTCTGCGGCCAATAATTGTTCCTCTGTCGTTATCCTGAACAGCCCCTGAAACGATTTCGGATGCCGAAGCAGAACCTTCATCAACAAGAACAACCAGTTTCCCATTTTCAAAATCGCCTTTTCGCGTTGCGTAGGCACTGTCTTTGGGGCGAGACCGACCTTCTGTGTAAACAATCAGTTTACCATCAGCTAAAAACTCGTCACAAATGTTGATGGCTGCGTTTAGGTAACCACCTGGATTTCCACGCAAATCTAGAATGAGTGATTTCATTCCGTCACTTCTTAATTTGTCTAGTTTCTCCGCAAACTCATCGTACGTAGTTGCACCAAATCGACTGATTTTGATGTAGCCAACTTTGTCGTCAACCATGTAACCCGCATCAACACTATAAATGGGAATTTTGTCGCGCTCGATTTTGAACGGAATCAACTTTTTCACACCTCGTCTTGCAATTTCTACCTTTACTTTTGTGCCGCGCTCTCCACGAAGCATGGAAATGACATCCTTGTTTTTTATACCGTTTCCTGCTACAAGGCTATCTTCAATCGTTACAATTCTATCGCCCGAGCGAATGCCTAATTTTTCTGAAGGTCCGCCATTAATAGGAGCCACAACCACAATAGTGTCTTCTATAATATTGAACTCAACCCCGATTCCATCAAAATTCCCATTGAGTTGCTCGTTGGTCGCATCCAAATCGCGTGCTGGGATGTAAGACGAATGCGGATCTAGCTGTTCTAGAACCTTGATAATGGTCGATTCTGTAACGCCATCCAAATCTACCGAGTCAACGTATTCTTCTTGAACGTAATTGAGGAGATTGGTAATCTTTTTGGAGTTGACTGAGGAGGATTCTACAACGGAGTTGGGCAAATGTCCAATACCTAGTGTTGAACCCAAATAGATTCCTCCAGTAAGAACACTTGCAAGAACAATTGGGTAATAAATAAATAGTTTCAGGCGGTTGTCACTCATCTAATTTCACATTCTCTAGCTGCACGACTTCAACGCCAGCT
>DMRV01000324.1:327-3979 GCA_003456455.1 Flavobacteriales bacterium | reverse complement strand
TCTGTTGCTGCAAACGGGCTTATTCATATGAATGAGAAGCGGAGAGCCAAGAAGGAAGCCTTGCTTTAGCATTGAGGATTGGCGTTTTCTACTACACAAATACTGATGCATGTGAAGACAGCCAAATCTGGTAATCCCTAGTCACACTTAACGCTCTGTTTCAACATTAAGAAGCCTGTAAATCAATGGTTTATCTATCGGTAAAATTGGTTTTACGAGGAAAAGTCGTTCTGATTATTACCTTTGCAAAAGATTTCATCCTTCCTCGAATAGTTTGCATGGTGCATTTATTGGATGGTTGAAAAATCCAAAAGCACATTATGCCAACATTTAAAGAGTTAGGTCTTAGGGCCGAAATCGTTCAGGCGCTGGACGAATTAGGATTTGAAAATCCTACACCTATTCAGGAAAAAGCGATCCCGCAAGTGTTAGATTCTAAAAAGGATTTGATTGCTCTTGCACAAACAGGAACTGGAAAAACAGCAGCTTTTAGCTTACCTGTTCTTCAACAGTTAGATGAAACTAGCCGAAACATTCAGTCGATTGTAATCTGCCCTACACGAGAGCTGTGTCTGCAAATTGCTACAGACATGCAGAAGTTTGCCAAGTTTATGGACCTGAAAACCGTGGCTGTTTATGGAGGTACGAGTATCGAAGGTCAGATTCGTGATATTAAGCGTGGAGCTCAGGTTATTATTGGTACTCCTGGTAGAACAGTAGACCTTATTAACAGACGTGTTCTGAAATTGGATAACGTCAACTTCGTGGTATTAGACGAAGCGGATGAAATGCTTACCATGGGTTTTAAGGATGACCTTGATACCATTTTGGCACAAACTCCGAAAGAGAAGCAGACGTTACTTTTTTCTGCAACACTGCCAAGCGGCATCAAGAAAATTACCAGAGACTACATGAATGACCCTGTTGAGGTTTCTGTAGCTGGTGGAAATGAAGGGACAAAAAACGTTGAGCATCATTACTATTTGGTTGATGCCAGAAACAAATATGAGTGCCTGAAGCGATTAGCAGATGTGAATCCGCAGATTTATGGAATCGTTTTCTGTAGAACGCGAAGAGAGACGCAAGAGATTGCGGACAAACTGATGCAGGACGGTTACAATGCCGATTCTATACATGGTGACCTTTCTCAGCAACAGCGTGATGGTATTATGGCACGCTTCCGTAACCGAAAAATTCAGCTTTTAGTAGCAACTGATGTTGCTGCCAGAGGTATTGATGTGGATGATATTACGCATGTAATTAACTACAATCTTCCAGACGAGGAAGAAGTTTATATCCACCGAAGTGGACGAACTGGCCGTGCTGGTAAAAAAGGCATCTCCATTGCTATCATTCACTCTCGCGAACGTGGTAAATTAAAGTCTGTTGAACGTAAACTGAAGAGAACGTTTGAGCAGCGCCCTGTACCAACAGGACAGGAGATTTGCGAAACTCAGCTTTACACAATTGTAGAGCGATTGAGTAAGTTGGATATCAACGAAAAGCAGATTGAGCCATTTCTTCCTGCCATTATGGAGCAGTTGGGTCATTTGACCAAAGAAGATTTGATTAAGCATTTGGTGAGTTTTGAGTTTAATAAATTCTTGGATTACTACAAGAATGCCCGCGACTTGAACAACCTTTCTAGCAAAAATGATAGACGCGATCGTGATGACCGTCCGCGTGACAGAGATCGTGGCAGCAGAGATAGAGATCGCGGAAGAGACAGAGATAGAGGTCGCGATAGCAGCTTTGGAGATGACCGCCCGCGAAGAAGCAGCAGCGATCGTTTCTTAGACAAGGGAAAGTTTACTCGCTTTCACATCAACTTGGGAACAAAAGACAATATGAATCCATCTAATTTGATGGGGCTCATTAACGAAAGTCTGAGTAAACGTGATGTGGAAATTGGTAAAATCGAACTAATGAACACCTTCGCTTTCTTTGAGCTTGATAGTGACTACGCTGACAAACTCAGTGGTTCATTAAAAGGTTCTGAATACGCGGGAAAGAAGGTTGATTTAACCATCGCTAAAAGCACTGGTCCTAACGACAGAAGAGACCGTGATGGTGGCGGTGGCGAAAGAAAGGATAAGTTCCGTGACAAATTTAGCCGAGACCGTGGTGGAAGCGGTGCGAAACGTCATAGTTCTGGTGGAGATGCAAAACGAGCCGGAAAAAGACCCAGACGTCCTTTCTAAGCTTTTGTCACTCTGAGGAACGAAGAGTCCTAGATTCCTCGGTTCGTACCTCGCTCGGAATGACATTTCCGTCATATTGAGCTAAGATTACCAAGCCGAAACATCTAAAACACAAATAGAAAAGACCATGAACTTGCTTCATGTTCTTTTCTATTTAAATGCATATCGTTTATCGGATGAATGGCCTTAACAAAAGGCTACTTCCCTCCTATTTCTGAACGATTCCTTTAGTGGTTTCAGCTGAGGCTCTAAAAACGCCTACAGCTACAAACAACAGCAAAATCACTATAAATTTGAGTGATGGATGAAGTAATTGTGGAACGTAATTCCATCCCACGAGTAACCCTGCATACAAGGCTATTAGAAATAGCGAATAATGACGCGTCCAACGAGGACGATTCTTTTTGAGAAGCGCCCAACCGAAAATGGCGTTGGTTGGTAAAGCCCACAGAATGTTCCAGTTGTAATCGGCAGAAAAGTGGTTGGTGAAGAACCAAAGGAAGATGCCGTTAAATCCAATGAAGCTGGTTATCATAAAAATCAGTCCGTCATAAATGCGGGTAGAACGTTTTGCTGCACGAAAAATCGTGAGAAAAACAGCACTAAAAAGCAGGAACGCTACGAAGACAATTTGCGGTACAAACCAGCTTTTCTCTTTTACTACGGTGGCAGTCTGAAACGTTGTTTGTTTTTCTTCAACCAACGGAATTCTTTCTCCGTCTTTTACAACATAAGCATGGTCAAAAGCCTCTTCCAACTTCTCTGGAAGGTACATGTATTGCATGGCGGTGGCGGGCTCATCAATCACGGCACCGAGACAGAGGTCAATCCCCAAATCTCCCCAAGGCTGTTCTTTGACAATGAATAAATCTGTAAGCTCCCTAATAGACAGTCTTTCATCACCTAAATGTGCTGAATCAAACTCAACAGGAACATTTATTGCTTCGAGAATTACATCCCGTGGACGCGTAGAGCAATTATCGAAAAAGTAATCGTACAAGTAATCTCGGTTTTCCTTTTTAGCATTCCAAGTCAGCTCATCCAGTAAGGCTTGTTTCTGTTCCAGGGTTAGGTTCAAAAACTGCTCTCTCACGGAACGGTTGTAATGCTCATACGCCCGAATGAAGTTTGAATAGCGATTTACCGCCAACATGTATAGGGAGCGTCCTTGGACGAAATTCCAATAGAAGTTAGGTTGATTGAAATCGAATGTCCCGTAGTTGTATACTGCATCAAAACCCAAACTTGGGTCGTAAACCCGGATTGCGGTATGACCGAATGCTTCATACAGTTCTTCGCCAGGACCGCAAGTCACCAAGCTAACCTTACTTGATTCGGTAAGTTCAATTTGTGGTTGCGCAAAAAGTGTTGACGAAAGAATAAGAAACCCAAAGATTAGCGTTCGAATCATTTGTCAAAAATACTTTACCTTGCTCTAAGTGGGTTGATTG
>DMRV01000324.1:0-308 GCA_003456455.1 Flavobacteriales bacterium | reverse complement strand
AACCAATAAACTATGATTAAGGAATTTAAAACATTTATCAGCAAAGGTAACGTGCTTGAAATGGCCGTTGGTCTTATTATGGCAACTTATTTCGGTGCTATTATTAAGTCACTTGTTGCGGACATCATTATGCCACCTATCGGTCTTGCCATGGGTGGAGTTGACTTTGCAGAACTTAAAGTGGTATTGCAAGATGCGGTGGCAGAAGCAGAAGGAGTTGTGGCTGTACCAGAAGTAGCCATCGCTTATGGTTCTTTCATCAACACCATCATCACGTTTGTGATTGTTGCTTTCTGCATCTTCTTAGT
>DMRV01000433.1 GCA_003456455.1 Flavobacteriales bacterium | reverse complement strand
TAGTTTTCGAAATTCGATTGTATTCCTAAAAGGCGAGGCTAAAACCTCGCCTTTTTCTGTTTAAATGCGGCCATGTCTGCTCGAAAAACACTAAATGCTTTTTAGCACATGAATTTCTCTCCTTTTCTGTAATCAATGTTTACCGCCATTTTATTATATGGAATGCGCGCATTGCATTATCTTAGTGCAATCATGAAAAATACTCTACTCCTTCTTTTATTCTCATTCGCCTTAATTTCTGCAAACGCTCAGGACTATGAGCAGAGAAAGCTGCAGTACATGGATAGCGTTATGACCAACAATTATGACAATGCTATTATGGTTCAGGCCTTTCAAGGCGATCCAATAAATCAGCTGCGGCTAGATGAAATTTATGACGATTTTGGAGTCCGCTCTACTATCGACTTCGTTTTGGTGGAGTTGGTGCGGGTAATGTATTTGACCGATGGTAGTTATGATACCCAGATTCTTGAGCGAATGGAAACGCTACCGTACTGGATAAACGATGGCGATACGTTACATAACCATTGGACGGAAAATCATATGATTATGTGGATGAGTTGCGAGTGGTTGATGCACGAGCGACATGGCTGGGAGATAGATGATAATTTGAAGAAGCGTCTATTACATTTCTTAAATCTCAAATTGGACGTGGGATTCTATGAGTTTTTCTCAAGTACTTATTTCCCGTTCACGCTTTCTGGATTAATGAATTTGGCTGATTTTGCTGAAGACCAAGAGATAAGAGACAAGTCGGAGGCCGTAGCGCGCAAATTACTAGCGAACGTATTGATGATGGTTAACTCCGAAGGTGTTTTTTACCCTGCTGCAGGTCGGAATTATGCTGGCAAGTACGTTACACCTTACGGGCAAACGTACAATGCAATTCTGTATTTGATTTCGGGCCGAGGACCTTGTCCTTCTAGTAGCGCAAGCCGTGCCGACTTTTTTGCAACAAGCGATATCGACTTTTCCGACCTTGAAGACGAATTCGTTTCTGAATTGGATACACTATATACTTTCGGTCATTCGCCTGAAGAAGCACTCGTAAGGCATGACACTTTGAGTAGTGTTGATGAGCTAATCATGCATTGGAGCAGCGGAATGTATTTCCACCCATACATTGCGGAGAATACCGTACAATTTCTGACTGATTCAAATATGTGGGATCACGTAAACTTTACAGATTTCAGTTTTGTTTCGGGGTTGCCAATTGCCCAGGCTGAGGCGCTAGCAACGGAGTTAGATGAATTAACCGTAAGTAGAACCGATTGTGGAGCTGATGTTGCCATTTTCAAGAATGACGAGACCGTTCTTACTTCTATTCAAGACTACTGGAAAGGTAAAATTGGCTTTCAGCAATGGCCAATTGCAGCAAATGTTGGAGGTACAGCGGTATACGTAGCTTCTGGTCCGGTTGAAGAAGATTGGCAGGACCGGAACAATAGTAATTTCAACGAGCACCTACCATATGTTAGTCAAAGCAGTAACGTAGCCTTAGTTATGTACCGCCCACAAGCTGTTTCTGGATTTTTACCATTTGGAAACAAAGATGTAGCGCTGCATTGGATAGACGATGCGTTTGACAGTATTGATGAAAGTGATAATTGGATTTTCGGAAGTAAAAACGATAACTACATAGCTGTTAGACGCGCTTGTGTGGGAGAAATAAATGGCGTTAGAGCATGCGAAACCGATGGAGGTCAATCTTGGGTGTTTATTGTAGGCAATGATGCCATGTACAATTCATACTCCGATTTTCAGAATCTNNNACATTTGATGGTAATACCATTGATCATACATGGGGGACTGTACCTGCGTTTACAAGTGTTGATGAGCAAGAGTCTTTGGGTAAATTGAATATCTACCCTAATCCATCGCAAGGTGTTTTTCAAGTTAATATCCCTAATATTGAGGCAGAGCCTGTTAAACTGGAGGTGTTTGATATGCTTGGTAATCTGATCGTAAGCGAGAGAATCAGTAATGCTCAAAACGGAATAGTAGACCTTCGTTCTCAAGCAAACGGGAGTTACCTCATTCGAGCAATAAAAGACAATGCGGTTTGGACAGGTCGACTGTTGAAACTTCCTTAAATAGGGTCAACATCTGGTTGAAAAAACACAGAACGGAATTCTTTCTGAGAGTGAATTTCGCGGATTATTTCAAATATTCGCTCTTTTCGTTCTTTAATGTTTTGACCACCCATTTTTAGAATAATCTGCTTGTTGTACTTGTTTCTAATACGCTGAACGAGTGGGTATTCTGGGCCGAGCAGAAGTTTATCAGGAACAGGCGCTAAAGCTGCTACAAGCACATCTGAAGCCTTATCCACAACATCTCTATCTCGGTGTTTAATTGTGATGGTAATCATGCGAATGAAAGGTGGGTAACGGAACTGTTTCCGCTGCGCCAGTTCAGTCTCATACATTCCTTCATAATCGTTTTTCACCACTTGTTCTATGATGAAATGTTGTGGGTCAGAAGTCTGAACAACTACCAGTCCTCTCCTTCCTTTTCTTCCAGCACGCCCACTTACTTGTGCCATGAGTTGGTAGGCACGTTCAAATGCTCGGAAGTCGGGATAGTTGAGCAAGGCATCAGCATTGAGAATGCCAACTAATCCCACATGGTCAAAGTCTAAACCTTTGGTTACCATTTGTGTTCCAACCAGAATCTGAACTCGATTCTCTTCAAAATCAGAAATGATTCGTGCATATGAATGCTTTCCACGAGTTGTGTCCAAGTCCATTCTAGCAACAACTGCTTCCGGAAAATGAAGCGACAACTCTTCCTCTATTTGTTCGGTTCCAAACCCTTTGGTTTTGATGTAGGT
>DMRV01000362.1 GCA_003456455.1 Flavobacteriales bacterium | reverse complement strand
TAGCGAGGGACACGCCCCAAAAAGCTATGAAACTTTAATGGTGGATAACATTCACCCAAATCGACTTTACACGTGTTGGTTGTGGATAATTTTGAATCCTAAACCCACCATGATGAAAGCGAATTATCTGAATATTTTTTTTCTAGGAGTTGTGTCTGCGATGCTGATGTCTTCTTGCGCATCGGTGAAGCCATGTGGTGATACTTATAGCGGTTCTCAGCAGTTTTTTCAGTCTAAGAAATTTAAAGAAGCCGTGCATGAGCGTGATTCTTTGTGCGAGCGAACATCCGATCTTGAGGGCGTTTTAGCTTCAACTGAAAAGGATTTGAGAGATACGAAAGATGATTTAACGGCATCTGAAAAGAATGCTGGTTACTTAACAGAAGACTTGGCTGCGGCTAAAAAAGCTTACGACCAATTGAAACTTTCTTCTGGTGCTCAGGTGGCTGGTTTAAGTACAGATTTGGCTAGTAAGGAGCGCGAATTAGCTGCGAAAGAGGAATTACTAAAGAATCGGGAGGAACGACTAAAAATGTTGGAAGAAATCCTTGCCAAGCAAGATGAATTGATGAACACGCTATCTGATAGAGTGAAAAAGGCGTTGATGGGATTTGATTCGGATGAACTAAGCGTGGAAATGCGCGATGGTAAGGTTTATGTTTCTATGAGTGACAAGCTGTTGTTCAAATCTGCAAGTGCTACGGTTGAGGCGAAAGGAGTAGAAGCGTTGCAGAAAATTGCGGAGGTAATGGAAAAAAACCTTGACATTAATATGGCTATTGAAGGGCATACAGACAGTATTCCAATTAAGACCAATCGGTTTAAGGATAACTGGGATTTGAGTGTGGCTCGCTCTGTATCTGTTGTGCGCCTGTTACAAAACGGTGGCGTTGACCCCCAACGTGTAACTGCTTCTGGAAAAGGGGAGTTCTCTCCAATTGGTGACAATACAACCAAGGAAGGACGTGCAAAAAACAGGAGAACGGAAATTGTTCTTACACCAAAGCTGAATGAGTTGATGCAGCTACTTGGGCAGTACGACCGTTAAAGACTACAGCCGATAGTTTACGTAGAACCCAATTTCCTGCCTTCCGTTTGAATACGGAGCTAAGGTCATTCCCTTTACTATGGGTTTTCTACGATGGAGCCACGGAACTAGGTAACCGATAGTAGCACCAACAAAATAGCCGGCAATTACATCACTAGGGAAGTGCTTTCCTGCGGCATAGCGCAACGAGGCCGTGGCAATTGGCAATACTGCGGCTCCAGTCCAAACCAATGCTTTATGAACCGAGTTATCGGAATAGTCTGAGAATATTTTAGCAGTTGTAAAGCACAACGCTGCCGTTATGGACGTGTGACCTGAAAAGAAAGATTGCCTAGCGTCTTTTGTGGTTCTAATTTCTAAATCAAGGCTTTGGTTATAGACAAAAGGCCTAGCACGTTTCGACAAACCTTTGGTGAGTTCGGTCAAGCCGAGAGTAAACATGCCAACTTCGGCATACATAAAACCGATGACCAGAAAGTCTTTTCTCATTCGTTTATTGAGCATGAGAACACCAGGTAATACGAAAGATGAATAAAGCAGCACATCACTTGCTGTGGCCGATGCAGGGCTCCAATTATTGGTAGCCGAACGGTCAAGGCCATTAATATTGAAAGGGTCTAGCGAGTTTAATTGAGCTGCTGTAAGCGGGCTAAGTTGGTTGCTCACTACAATACCGCCAACCAGTAAAGCACCGCCCATAGAAGAAGCAATAAGGTCTTTTTTCCAGTTGAAATTGTAGGGGCTTGCTAGTGTTTGATTCGCAAGTGTGTCCGTTTGAGATTGTGCACCGTAATTTGTTAATAGCGCGCTACAAAGAGCTAGGAAAAATAATCTCATTTGGTAACAATTAGACGTTGACGGAAAAGAGATTTATCGTTTCGCAATTGCGCAAAGTATAATCCACTTGGGAGCGTGTTTATTTCAATGAAATCCGTTTTCAAAACTTCTTTTGTTAGAACAAGTGCTCCTTTTGAATCAAAAATTTTCAAGTAACCGCTAGCCGAGCTAAATACTCGGTTTGTACTTGGATTTGGCACCAGAAATGATTCTTTGGATTTCTGAACTTCTTGTACAAATAATGTTCCTTCATAATCAAGCTTTAAAACGTTGGTCAAAACTGTTCCGTTGAGTCCGATTCCTCCAATCAAATACTTCTGTGTTTCAGAAACGTTTCCAACACCTCGTAAATCCATCGGGATTTGAAGAGATTCTTCTTTATCTAATAAACCAGCATTTGGCACGTAGAAAACAGCTTGGTTTGCTGGTTCTACTAAACCGGAACCATTGTATGCAATTGCATCGTAATTGTATGTTACGTTTGAACCGCCCAACCAATGTACTGCACTCGGAGTTTTGCATGCGGCTGCTCGGTATGCCGTAAATCCAGAAATTGGATTTGAAACCGCCCAAGAAATATCTGTTGGATTTACTGGGTTGATATAGCCTTTCCGGAGTCTTGATTGTGCGCCAAAGTTGAACCCTCCCGCACCTCCAAAATAGTAAATTGTGTCTCCGAGAATCTCGCCAGAGGCACCAAAACACGTGTACATAGAACTGTTTGGGGTTGAAGTTCCGGCTTGCCAACTATTGGTAAATGTGTTGTAAATCTGAACGTCAGGAACGTTTCCAGTATTACTCCAACCTGTTACCAAAAAAATCAAACTGTCTTTGTAAACAGCTTGAACATGGTCATCAATCGGAATCGGTATTGGTGCACCATCCGAGATAAATTGGTTCTGTGAAACGTCAAACCGGTGAACCTTATTTGACGAGATTTCATCTCCGTTCGCTAAAACGTGGTATCCGCCAAATATGTAAATGATGTTGCCAACACGGCTCGCTCCAGCAGCAACTTTCCCCAATGTATCTGGTACATCTGCAAGCTGCTCAAATTGTAAGGTTTGCGTATTCATCCGCCATGTTTTTAGGTGGATGCCTGAATACGTAAGCGATGAGTCTATTCCAGTGAAGGAATAAATGAATGTTCCTTCAGTAGAAAAGCCCTCACAAACAGCGTTATTGGCAACGGGTTCAGGAAGATTGCCTACTTCGGAAATATTCCAGTTTTGTCCAAGGCAAGCTTGAGCAAAGCTGAAAAACCAAATGAAGTGAATACCCTTCATACATCATAGTTACAAAAAAAGCGACCGAAGCCGCTTTTAATAAATGCTGTTTAACAGAACTATTTGATGTTTTTCAACTTAACCTCAAGGTCAGAAACTGTGGCTTTAATTCCTTCAATTTCCGTCTTCTTTTTGGTTTGATTGGCAACATTCTGTTCAATCTCTTCTTTAGCCTCTTCTATCTTTTTTTCATGGTCTTTAATGTCCGACTCGTGGCCAGCCTTAGCTTTTTCAAGTCCAGCTAACTCTTTCACAAAGTCGCCAAGAATTTTCTGACTGACTTCAATTTCCATGGACACAACGCTCTTAGCTGCTTCAACTCCAAAACCGTAAACAAACTTCTCTGCCATTGGGTACTTTTCTGGATGTGCCGATGTGCTCAAATAAGCACCGCCTAAGTCAAATGCAACAACTAATCTAACGCCTTCGTCTGTGGCTTCTTCTACAAGAGAATAAACATCAAAAGAGTTGTCGCCCATTTCTTTCATCTTGCAATCATCACCAAAAATGATGGTCTTATCGCTCACCTTTCCTTTTAGTTCTTTAAGCTTCTTTTTCCAAGC
>DMRV01000133.1 GCA_003456455.1 Flavobacteriales bacterium | reverse complement strand
CAGCTGGAATGGCCTTAAGTAGCTGTCAGTCAGACGTTGTTGATCCAACGAACATTGACATTACAGCGGATCCCATTATTGCATTACCTCTTGGAGAGATTGGTCTAACCATGGATCATTTGCTCATTCCTGATAGTTCATTAATTTTTGATGACAATACTGTGTACAAAGTCATTGTAGCCCAGGATAGTGTTTTCGGTATTGATGTGAATGATTTAATCAGTATCCCGGCACAATCTCCATCGAGCAGCAGTATTTCAATGGGTACGGTTGCCGTTAGTAACGTTTCTTTGACTCAAGACATAGCACTGGGCGCTGTAGCTTCAGATGCTGGTTTAACAGCCATTTCATCCGCTCACGGGAGCAATGCACCTTTTCCCCAATTGAACGAATCCAACGTGGGTACGTATGGCGGAAGTGGCTTCGGTACATTTACCAGTGCGTCATTTTCAAACGGATCACTCACATTGGGGCTAACAAATGATTGGCCTGTCCCTGTTAGTATGGGCATAGACTTGGTCAATGCATCCACCGGTGCAACTATATTGACCTACGCCATGAATAACGTTGCTGCAAATGGAGGAACGGGTAGTGATACCGAATCGTTGGTGAACATCACGTTGCCAAACAGCATCGGTTTCAAAATCACTTCATTGACATCACCAGGATCAGGGACAAATTTGGTTGCAATTGATACCACAGATAATTTAGAATTAGCGATTTCATCGGCAAATTTGGAAGTCTATAATGCCATTACACAGATCAGTACGCAAGATATTAGCTCTGATACTCAATATGTAGATTTGAGTACCGGTGGTTCAGAGGAGTTGAGAGAATTAATGTTCAGTACGGCGAGCTTCGACTATGAATTTGTTTCGACGTTAGCTGAAAACTTAGAGTTGAATTTGAACTTCCCTGGCTCGGACCAAAACGGTGTTGAAGTCGATACTACCATTACCATTGCAGCAGGTGCTACGACCACGGGATCTATTAATTTAAACGGGACCATCCTAGATTTAACACAAGATCCTAGCCAGAATCACAGTCGCCTACCCATTGCTGTTGCAGCAACTCTTGTAGGATCTGGTAATATGGTAAATATCGATAGTTCTGATGCTTTAGACATGACCTTCGAAATGACCAACCTACAATTTGGTCACATTAAAGGTTTCTTTGGAACGCAACAAATCACTATTGATCCAGGAGCTGTGGATTTAGCTATAGATTTCTTGGAAAACTTCGATGGTGAAATTTCTTTCGCCGAACCAAGCATCGCTATGGCCATTACCAATTCCATTGGTCTACCCATTCAACTGGTTTTGGACTTCAACAGTTTTAAGGACGGTACGGCTTATGGCTTGAATGGGCCAAACTACGTATTACCCTACCCTACAACTTTAGGAAATACGGCAACAGGAACCTTAACGTTCGATAATACTAATTCAAGTATTGTCGACGTATTTACATTGCCTAAAGACTCCATTACCTATGGGGGATCCGTCAACGTTAATCATGACACAGCAATGTTTGGTACAGAAAACTTTGTCACGAATACAAGCAGTATTTCTGGAGATTTGTTAATGGAGATGCCCTTTTATTTCACGGCAACTGGCTTAGGCTTCTACGATACACTCGCTACCGATCAAAATAATTTGGATGCACTACCTGCAGGGACCACTTTGGAATCTGCAAAACTACTTTTGCAGACCACCACTACGCTTCCATTAGATGCTTCGCTAAATCTGACATTCTATGATGCCAACTGGAATACCATCTTAGTTAAAGATTTTGGCCTCATGGAAAGTGGAATGCCAGATGCGAACGGTATTATAGTCGCACCAAATGTTTTAGATACAGAACTGGAACTCGATGCAAGTGAAGCGACTGCAGTGCTCGAGGCTGTTCATATTACTGCTGAGGCTACTATGGACACTTACAATGTAGGCACCGATCCAGTGAAACTCAGAACAGATGCTACCCTGAACTTAAATTTAGGTGTGCAGTTCAAAGTAAACGTTACCTTATAATTTGATAGTCATCATGAAAAAGACATTAACACTATTCTTTGCTTTGGTTACTATTTTTGGTAACGCACAAGACTTTACAACATTTGGCTTAGCGGCTAATCCAGGTAATCTTCTTCAAAACCCTGGAGCTGACCCTATGACTAGATTCCACCTGCAATATTTTGGGCTTCAGAATGAACTTAATATGAGTGAAACTGCGGGTAATCTTCTTGCAACAACAGATATTTTGCAGAATATCCACGACCTATCTTCTGATGAATTTACCTTAGAAAATGAGACTCAAGTTGATGCCTTACAGATAGGTTTAAAATTGGGAAACAACTTCATTTTTGCAGGAAACTCAACAGCCATTGGGGTTGGATTTACCATTGATAACGACATTGCAAGTTTCGTTAAAAATGGAATGGCTGACTCCAACGGAGACTTAAACCTAAACTATTCAGGTAATTTCGATGCCTTAGGTTTACGCTTCCAAATGACGAACTCCACTTATTTCGGATTACAGCGGACCCTCCTCGAAGAGAAGCTGCGCGTTGGTTTTACCTACCATTTAAATAACTACATCGCAGGCGCTCAGCTCTCTACGAATGCCTTTAGCATTTCCAGCACAGCAAACACAACGACAGGAATGAATGCTCTTAATCTAGATTATGATTTTGCTTTAGCNNCAGGAGTCTTCAACGCTGGTACCTCACTTGATAGCTTAAGTCAGTTATCCTCCGACGCTATAGTACCTCTATCCTTAGCAAAGAATGGAGATATCGCTGGATTAGTGAACTATGCTACAACTGGAAGCCAGTCTAATGGAACTGTTGGTTTCGGCGTAACGTACAGCCCTATAAAGCAGTTGGATATACAATTTTCAATGAGTGGATTGGGAGCAAGCGACGTAAACTTTAATAGTTCTATTGGTAAAAGTCTTTCAGGCAATGCCACTATTGATGGATTCTCGTACACGAGCGCTGCTGGTGATACACTGGCCAGCGCTGTATCTAATGTGATCTCAGATTATACCGAAAGTATTCAAGATGGCATAAGCACTGATCTTTTAGATGCTACACAATCCCTCTCGTTTAGAACGCCCCAGGTAACCAATGTGGCCTTGAAATACAATTTCACGAAATACAGCTACCTCGGTGCTCACTATGTTGATCGTAAGAATTCTTGGAACGACTACACGTACTTAGGCTTCAACACGATGCTTTGGCTAGGTCGTAACGTTCAACTCAAAGGCGGTTACTACATGGCGATGGATGAATTTCATAAAGACCGT
>DMRV01000218.1:7712-12253 GCA_003456455.1 Flavobacteriales bacterium | reverse complement strand
TTTGCTCAATAGTTTCAATCCAAACCCAGAATTGCAATGGCTGAGCTAACGGAATTTCAAGTAGATCTGATTGATGCTTACATCAAAGAAAACGGTGTGGCACAGAGCGAGTTGCAAGAAGACTTGCTCGATCATTTATGTACAAGCGTAGAAGGACAAATCCAACAAGGCAAATCATTTGAAGAAGCCTTTCACTATACACTCAACCTCTTTGGACCTGGAGGTTTAAAACAGGTCCAAACCGAAACATTTGAATTATTAACCGAAATGAATGCAACTATGAAAAAAGTAACATTTGGTTTCGGGCTGACTTCTACATTTCTTCTCTTGGCGGGGACGATTTTTAAACTGATGCACTGGCCTGGTGCGAACATTATGTTCATGCTTGGCGCGGTCATTCTAGCGCTTATTTACTTACCGCTGATTCTTAGGCATAAGCTGAAGGAATCGCCAAGTAACGAGACCCTTTTGCATGTGTCTGGTTTTATTGGATTGGCGCTTACCACAGTTGGTTCGCTATTCAAAATAATGCACTGGCCTGGAGCGGCTGTTATGCTAATGCTGGGCATGGGAACACTTGCCTTTCTTTATGTTCCTATCTACTTCTTTAAGAAGTACAAGACATCAGCAAACAAGCCTATTACGCTGTCGTCATCGTTAGTAGCAATGACGTGCCTCATTCTTGTTTTTGCGTTGACACGTGTGAACAATAGCTCACAGTATGACGAAGGCATTACGCTAATTGATGAGCAGCTGAGAACCTCCACCAAGCTGGCATCCAACAATTCAGAATTGTATGAGCTCTTGGAGGGAAATGTGCAAGCAGAAATGATTAAAACGCAAGCGGAACAGACAATTGCTCACCTGGAATCTGTTAAAGCTTCTATTGTTGCTACGGTAGATCAACTTTCTGACGAGCAAGCGAGAACCACTTCGCTCGCTCACGTAAAGAACAAGTCAGATTTTAAAACACCTACTCTATTAATGTTTGAAAGTGACGGCAACGAACCTGCAAATATCAATCTGCTTCTAGCTCAATTAGAATCTTTCGAAACGAGTATTACTGGGGTTTATGACGATAAACTTAGAAAACAGATTACAGCAACTTTTCCGTTCGATACTGATGAAACATTTAACGTAGATGGAGAACAATGGAACTGGGGCAAATACAGCTTTTACAACGTTCCCGTGATTGGAGTTATTTCAAACATTTCCAAACTCGAGTCTGAGGTCAGACAGAGTGAAAATCAAGCATTGATATATCTTATTAGTCGGCCCGAGGCCTTAGACCCGCCAAGCTAAGGCCGGGTAAACCAAGCCCCGCCTGAAATGGCGGGGCTTTTTATTTCGTTCCATTCAGCTAACAATTGAAAACGATTATATTCAGCCTTCAAAACACCCCTTATGCTCAAACATCTTTTAATGGTGGCTCTAATGGTCACGTTTCATTCGGCCTTTTCTCAACAAACCGATATATGGTCAACTTATCTGGAAAATGACCAATTGAAAATCAGCGTCAGAACCAACGACTGCGATTATCCTGAAAAAGGAATCAAAAATCGTTACCTCCTTTTTAAAATTGAGAACCTGACAGCCAGTGCAATTTCAATCTCTTATGATCTTGACAGGTCATACAACGGCAAGCAACTAGTGCCTGACAATAATGGTTTTGAATTCTCAATTCCAGCTCAGTCTTCGTTGCAAGCAGATTGCAGTAATCTAAAAGATGGCCTACACCTTTTCAGTAAGATTTTGAACGTTTCAGCAAAGTCAAGTCTATCCGATTTTGAGTTCTCGAACATAGTCGCTAACGGAAAAAACATCGCTCAATGAAAAAGATTGTTTTAGTATTCAGTAGTCTTTTTTCAATGGCTGTGTTAGACGCAAACGCACAGTGTACTGTTGAGGCTTTTCCTGACGATACCATTACGTTAACGTGTGGCGATGAAATTGAAATACAGCTAAGTGCATTTGGCATAAGTGGAAACTTTGCTATTAATAACGATTTCAATACTGGAACGCCAGGAACTGGCTGGGACCAAACTTCCGCAGCTACATACACTAATCCGTGTGTAGATAGCCCAGACGGGTCTATTTATCTGTGGATGGGAGATGCCACTCCGCAACCCAGAACGCTTACAACCCAATCTTTTGATTTAAGCACAGGAGGTACAATTTGCTACGAAATGCGCTATTCGGTGCAGGCAGAAGCAGCACCATGCGAAGGTCCGGATGAGCCAGATGAAGGCGTGTATCTACAATACTCCATTGACAATGGGGCAAACTGGGTTACTATCGATTATTTAGATCCAATTGGAGGTTTTGACCCTATCATCACTTCATGGCAGCAATACTGCTACGGGATTCCTGCAGCAGCACAAACGCCAAATACAAAAATCCGCTGGTTTCAGGATGCAACAAGTGGTGCCGAGTTTGATCATTGGGGATTGGACAACGTATTTATATCTGTAAACGACCCTGCGTATAGCTACGACTGGGAACATAATGGTTTTACGGGACCTGAGCCACCAACTGTAACGGTAGACGGAGATTCTGTTTTCGTGGTTAATTATGGTAATGGCGTAGATGATTTCTGCTCAGACACAATTGTGATTCAAACTGTTCCTCCAGTCTTTACTGTTTCAACTACTGCAGACACATCTATCTGCGGCAATGGATGTATAAGTTTAGATGCGATTGCAGATGTGCTGGTTAGACCTGAAAGTCAACCTACTTTCATCAACAACGAATTTCAGCCACTACTCCCATTGGGACAACCAACCGTCATCCCTGTTGCGACAGGGGGTGTTGCTGTTCAAACTGTGCAGTCAGGAACGATTGAATCAATCTGTTTAAATGTGAATAACCCAGCGCTACCGTTTCCTGTTAATCTGGCAACGTTTACAATTGTATTAGAATGTCCAGAAGGTGCAACAGTTACGCTTATAGCCGCTGGTGATGTGTCTGGAACGACATTGAGCAATACATGCTTTTCAGATGCTGGTGTTCCATTGGCATCTGGAGCAGCTCCTTTCTCTGGGCTGTTCGTTCCATCCTCAGGATCTTTAGATGACTTCATTGGTTGTTCAACAAATGGAGTTTGGACAATGACAATTACCAACGCAGACTTCCTCGCCTTCGGCTTTTTTAATTCATGGGAAATCAGCTTTAATGTGCCAGAGATAAGCTACCAAGGTGTTTATGAATGGTCCCCTACAACCGGTCTCGATGACCCAACTTCGTTGAATCCATTGGCTTGCCCGACCACCTCCACTACCTACGAATTGATGGTTACAGATTCTTTTGATTGCGCAACAACATCCACAGAAGTGACTATTGGCATTATTGAACCTGGTCAACTTTCAGTGGAAGCAACGGTAACAGATGCGAATTGTGCTGCATCAGACGGTGAAATAAATTTGGTTGTCATTGGTGCATCGGGTAATCAAACCATAGAATGGGAAGATGGAACAACTGGTTTGGTGTTAAGTGATGTTGATTCTGGAAACTACAGTGTAACCGTAACTGATGGATGCGTCTTAGACACGATAATTTCCGTAGGCTCTTCACCAAATCAACTTTCGGTTAATGCCCAGGTAACGGCTGCTAATTGCGGTTCGGAAGATGGTGAGATTACATTGACCGTAAACGGGTCTTCTGGTAATGAAATCATTACATGGGAAGATGGCACAACGGGCAATACGCTTAACGCGATTGGTTCGGGACAATATAACCTCACGGTAGATGACGGTTGTGTGCTTGACACAATGATTGGCGTTGGTGTGCTTGGAGGCCCAATTATTGATTCAATTATTGTAACACAACCCTTATTAAACCAAACCAATGGGGAGTTTGAAATCTTAGCAAATGGTGGAACTCCACCGTTAGAATACAGCGCTGATGGAGCTATTTTTCAGGGTTCAAATGTCTTTACAGAATTGGATTCTGGAACATATTTCATCATTGTTCAAGACGCGTTTGGATGTCAGGATACGATTACAATATTTCTTGAGAAATTCTCGGAAGTTCGTATTCCATCAGTATTCAACCCAAATAGCGATAACGAAAACAACAGAACGTTCGTGATTCAAGGAATGATAGAGCCTGAATTGAAAATATACAATCGCTGGGGAATTAAAATTCTAGAATCAAAATCGTATCAGAACGATTGGGATGGTGAGAAGCATTCTGAAGGAGTGTATTATTATGTAGTGAAAAGCAAGGAGGATGGTCAAGGCTATTCTGGTTACGTGCATTTGGTCCGGTAAAATTGCCATATCACACATAAAACAAACTAAAAAGAGGCATCGAACGATGCCTCTTTTTAGTTTCAATCCCAATGTTATTGCGGTTAACTAACCAAGTATCAGTTTGTATACTAGCAATCCAATTCCTCCAAACCCCATGCAGGCAAGTATAAAAGTTCGCCAAAAGAAGTAGCCCCTTCTTTTATGATAGGCAGCAGAGATTAGTGCCAAAAACAGCACAACTATTGCGAAAACTGTCCAATTCATATCGCAAATAAAGAGAGTAAAGTTTAC
>DMRV01000218.1:741-7707 GCA_003456455.1 Flavobacteriales bacterium | reverse complement strand
TAGTAACTTTGACCATGCAAAAATTGATTCTGTGCTTTTTTCTATGTCTAGCCACTCTATTTAGTGTTGCTCAGGAGAAAGAAAACGTCCAGACACTTACAGCAGGCGTTGAGTTTAGACCAATCTTCCCAATTGACTTTCTAAACACAGGAAGTCAGGAGGTTTCTAATAATAATTTCAGCGTTGGGGTTGCTCCGAAGTTCAGTTTTTCGGCAGGAATGATAATTAGATATGGATTTCACAAACGATTTGCATTAGAGACAGGTCTAAATTTCGTTCAGCGGAATTATGACCTAAACGTAAGGCGAGATTCTGTCGCAGCTTTTGGCACCAACCCCGCAAGTCCAACTTTTAGCAGCGCTACCGATTTTACGATTATCGGATACGAACACCCCATAAAACTTCTATTTTTTGTTCAAGTTTCTGAGGCAATTTATCTGAACGCGGCAGCTGGTCTTCAACTGACCTTCTTCCCTTCAGATATATACACTACGAATGAGGACAAAAGCAACGAACTACAATCTTTTGAGCATTATGGTGCAAGATTGGGCTTTGACGGGAAAACGGGTAGCGATGGTTTTATACATGGTGGCGGAATTATCAACCTAGGAATGGAGTATCGGACCAAAAAGGCAGGCTACTTCTATTTGGGCGGTACGTATCATATTCCTTTTGCAGATGTTTACCGCAGCCGCATTCAGTTTAGAGACGAGAACAATCCGGTTCCAAACGATGAGCGAGTTCAGGAACTTTTTCTGAATGGTAGCTACCTAACCTTTGACGTCCGTTACTTCTTTCATTCCAAGCCGCTTCTCAAAAAAGACAAGAAAAAGAAGAAAAACAGAAAGTCTGGCTCAGCAGACTAGTACTGGCGCGCTACGTCTTTGCTGCGACTAATGTGCATAACAATTCCTTAATCTACGAGATTCACTTAAAGAGAATTCTACCTTTAATGTCCGAACAAATTATAACCTATGAGAAAATTATACACGATTGTCCTGTTCTCTGTATTAGCCACTTTTACAAATGCACAGAGTTTCTACATTGAAGATTTTGACGGTTGTACTGAACCAACTGATTGGACTACTGAGATTGTTACTGGTGCTGCTAACTGGACTTTCAGCAACAACTCTGGACCAAATGACTTAATGCCTACTGGGACCATTGATGGTTCGTGTATGGTATTTTTCGATGATGATATTTTAGGAGGTGGAGCGCCACCAGTAGTTATTGACCTCATTTCTCCAACGATAGATTTATCTAGTCTGGACACAGCCGTCTTTCGCTTTGATTATGTGTATTTTCAAGGGACGGACCAATCTTTTGAGGTTGCTTTGTGGAATGGTGCTGCTTGGGATACAGTCTTCGTAACAAACACCACTACCACATGTCAGGACTTCACTTGTACAGCAGCGAAGCAAGTAATTGACTTGACAGGTTACTTGAACTCGGATTTTCAGGCAAAATTCATCTACAATGATGGCGCTGGATGGAACTGGTATGTTGCTTTAGACAATGTTGAAATTTACGTGCCTTTAACCAACGATGCTGCAGCCATTGAAGGTATTACTGCGGCTCCTGGTTGTGGTCTTGGTTCAGAAACAGTATCGCTTATAGTAATTAATAACGGTTCGGAGCCTATTACTTCTATCGAAGCTGGTTTTGAGATTAGCGCTCAATCAGAAGTTGAAACGTTTACCGTTAATATCGCACCTGGCGAAACAGACACATTAGACTTTGGAGTTGCTGCCGACTTAAGTGTAGAAGGTATTTACAACTTTACAGGATGGACAGTACTAACGGGTGACGAAGACGCGTTAAACGACACCGTGGCATTTAGTACAGAAAATATTCCTGTTTTCTCTGCGCTACCCTATAACGAGGGATTTGAATCAGGAAACGGTGGATGGGTTTCTTCAGGAAACACAAACTCGTGGGAATTGGGTGCGCCAAGCAACACGCTAATTAGCGGAGCTAGTAGTGGAGTTAATGCTTGGGTAACCAATCTTGACGGGAATTACCTGAATGATGAACTGTCATTTGTTCAATCTCCGTGTTTCAATTTCTCGTCACTAACTGATGACCCTGTTTTCCGATTTGCACACATTTTTGACACTGAAAATTGCTGTGATGAGGGATATGTTGAAATTTCTTTAGATGGAGGAACTACTTGGACTCGCTTAGGTGTTGCCGGTGAAGGAATAAACTGGTATGACGATGCAACCAACAACGAATGGGATGGAACAGGAACGACAAGTGGAGGCACCGCATGGAGAACAGCAGAGCATCTGTTAGACAATGCTGCAGGAGAAAGTTCAGTAAAAATTAGAATCATCTTCAGTTCAGATGGGTCAGTTCAGAATGAAGGTTTTGGTTTTGATGATATCGCAATTTTCGAACAGCCAGCTATTAACGCTTCGGTTACAGAAATTCTTTCGCCCGTTAGTGGATGTGGTCTTGGAACCGAGCTCGTTACTATTATTGTAGAAAATAGTGGTGACGATTTTCTTGTTGATTTCAATGTGGAATATGATGCTGGTACTGGTGTAATTAGTCAACTGATTACAGACACACTATTTGCAGGCAACACAGATACAATTACATTCTTGGCATCAGCCGACCTTTCAGTGTTAGGTACTTATGATTTTGCAGCTTGGACAGCTGTGGTTGGAGATGGAGACCTAGGAAACGATACGCTTTTCTCTACCATATCAAACGTACCAGTTATAACAGGATTACCTTACACAGAAGATTTTGAATCCGGAAATGGAGGATGGATTACAGGTGGTATTTCTAGCTCTTGGGAGCTAGGAGAGCCGCAAGCTGAATTTATTGACACAGCTAATAGTGGTGTTAATGCTTGGGTAACCAACCTTACGGGACAATATCCAGTTAGCGAACTTTCTTATATAGAATCACCATGTTTCGACTTCTCGTCATTGTCAATTGATCCAATTTTTGAGTTTGCTCAAATTTTTAATACCGAAGATTGTTGTGATGAAGGTTATTTAGACATATCTACTGATGCTGGTGCAACATGGACAAGACTTGGGGTTGCTGGAGAAGGAACTAACTGGTACAATGATGCGTTCAATAATGAATGGGACGGTGAATCAGGAGACTCTACTGATTGGCGTATCGCCAGTCACCTATTGGATAGTGTAGCTGGCGAAAGCTCGGTTAAAATTAGAATTGGATTTAGCTCAGACGGTTCAATTAATGCGGAAGGTTTTGGTATTGATGACATCAATATTTTTGAACAACCAGCTATAAATAGCGAAGTAACAACAGTTGTTGCACCAATAACTGGATGTGGTTTAACGGCTGTAGAATCTATTCAAGTGCAGGTTTCTAACCTTGGTTCTGAAGTTATGGATTCGGTAATCATTGGTTTTATTTTGGATAACGGAACACCCGTATCCGAAGTATTTAACAACAGCATTGCAATTGATGGTGATACAATATTTACCCTTACGCAAACTATTGACTTAAGTGCATTTGATGATTACGAAATTACCGTATGGACAGCGACTGTTGGAGACGGAGACATGAGCAATGACACTGCGACTGTAGTTGTAACAAGCGTACCGACTATCTCAAGCGTGCCTTACACTCAAGACTTTGAAACAGGTACCAACGGATGGACTACCGGTGGTGTAAATTCTACGTGGGAGTTTGGTGATCCAGAAACAGCTTTTATTGATACAGCTAATTCAGGCGTTAACGCTTGGGTAACCAATCTAGACGGCAACTATTCGGTCAGCGAAGATTCTTACGTTGAGTCTCCTTGTTTAGATTTTAGCGCGCTTACTGCCGATCCAGTATTACGATTTGCTGGAATTTTCAGAACAGAATCTTGTTGCGATGAGAGCTGGGTAGATATTTCGCTTGACGGTGGAGCTACATGGGCCAAGTTGGGTGCTGCAGGAGAAGGTACCAACTGGTACAATGATGCTGTAGATAATTTTTGGAACGGTACTTCTGGTCTTGCAAATGAATGGCTAACGGCCGAGCATTTATTGGACGGAGCAGCTGGTATATCAGATGTTAAAATTAGGTTCATGTTCAGTTCAGATGGTTCTGTTCAGGATGAAGGATTTGGTCTAGATGACATTTCAATCTTTGAGCAACCACAACTAGACTTTGAAATGATTTCGTTTGATGCTCCTGGAGATGGATGTTCTCTTGATGAAGAGGCAGTAACATTTACATTCTGGAACAAAGGTTTAGCCGATGTTACAGGATTTGATTACGGCTTCCGCATTGATGGTGGAACTGCACAAATTGAAACCTCAACTGCAACAGTAGCGAGTGGCGACACAGTAACGGTTACCACTTCTACCGAACTAGCCAATCTTTCTGCTGCTGGTGTCTATAGCATCGATGTTTTCACAGCCTTAGCAGGTGATGAAGACTTGGATAATGACACACTTTTTGCTGGCGTGGTAGAGAACTTTGGAACTTCTACTCCATTGTCTCAATCAAACACTACAGCAACTCCAATTCCTGATGGGGACTTGAACGGTGTGACTTCAGAACTTTTCTTCTGTGGCTTACCGGAGAATTTAGATGGCTGTCTCAAAATTGAAAATGTAAGTATTGACTCTCTTGTTCATGGCTGGATGGAGGACGTGGACCTTTATCTTATTTCTCCGGCAGGAGATACAGTTGAGTTAAGTACCGATAATGGTGGAACTGGTGATAATATGTTCAACGTTATTTTCAGCGATACATCTTCTAACGATATTACGCTTCAAATAAATGGCATTGCTGATAGTACGTATTCTACCGAAGAACCTAGTGGTTTTGCAAGTCTTTACGATGGACAAGACCCGAATGGAGCATGGTCGCTTCTTGTGATTGATGATGCGGGTGCCTTCTCAGGAACATTGTTTGCATGGTCTATGACGTTTACAGACAATAGCCCTAATCCTAACATCAGTTACTCGGATACGACAATCTGTCTTACACAGGCTCTAACCGTTACTGCAGATTCTTATGATGCTTGGTTATGGAGTACCGGAAACAATACCCAAAGTGCCGACCTCTTCGGAAACGTATTAGGCCTTGGAGATTATGAAGTCTTCGTAACTGTTGATGAAAATGGTTGTACAGGAGTAAGTAACTCGTTCATACTAACAGTTGATGCGTGCGCTGGAATAGCGGAGTTAGGTGCTCTTAGCATTGACATCTACCCTAACCCTTCAAACGGGCAAATTGTAGTTGACATTACTGGGGAGACCGAAGGATTGAATGTTTCTATTCTAGACATCAACGGAAAACTAATTCAATCTGAAACGATTGGAAAAGTGACGTCTGGAGTTAGAAAAGCAATTAATCTAACTAGTGTTTCAAAAGGCATGTACTTCATCAAACTGGATGACGGAAAAGATGCAGTAACGCAAAAATTGGTTATTCAATAATCAGTTTAAATCATAATTTATTTGAAGGGTGGAACAATTGTTCCGCCCTTCTTATTTTTAAGCCATGGCACGCACTCCAACAGTACAACTAGAATTGGGCTATACAGCCCCAAATTTTCAACTTTTAGATGTTGTAAGCAATGAGCTTCTCTCCTACTCTGATGTAAAGGGAAAACACGGAACGGTGGTGATGTTTATCTGTAACCATTGTCCGTTTGTAGTGCATGTAATGGACGAGCTTGTCAGAATTGGTGACGATTACAAAAGCCAAGGAATAGGCTTCGTGGCCATCAGTTCTAATGATGTGGCTAATTACCCTGATGATTCCCCAGAAAAAATGAAGGCTTTGGCAATGTCAAAGGAATTTCCATTCCCGTATTTATATGACGAAATACAGAATATGGCAAAAGCTTATTTCGCTGCTTGCACGCCCGATTTCAGTGTTTTTGATTATGAAGACAAGTGCGTTTACCGAGGGCAATTAGATGACAGCCGACCTGGTAATTCAGAGCCTAACAACGGGAAGAATTTACGAGAGGTCTTGAAAGCTTTGGTCAATGGAAACGATGTTCCAGCCAATCAAAAACCAAGCATCGGCTGCAACATCAAATGGAAAGTTGGTAATGAACCGAATTATTGACTCTCCGCAAACCGCCTAAAACTCTCCGCGCTATGAGCAAGCTGACGGCTCATTTTCCCTTTAACAAGACCTGCTGCTAGTTTTAATGCCCCTTTTAATTCCACCTGTTGTTGCATGGTAAATCGCGTTGAGCCATCAGATAGCTTCTGAAACGTATAGTTGGAATAACTGGTGTAGCCCGGGCCATCGTAGCGCATAATGTACTCATCTGGCAACTCGTTGCTTACAACAGTTTCCGTTATGTGTAGCCTACCAGCAGGCGAATCAAAAACAACCTTGCTGATAGCTCCTGCTTGTCTTTCTTCTCCCGAAATATGCTTCACAGACCTTAAGCCATCCAGCCACTTTAGTGTATTCTCAGGGTTTTGGATAAGGACAATCAACTCATCCATCGGTTTCTCAATCTCCACTTCTGATTTGAACTTCATCTTTTACTTGTTTGCCAAGTTCAATGAACAAAAAAGGTGTCCCGAAATGGAACACCTTTTGAATGAGTTATTAAGAGGTTTTTCAATGAATTCCCTGCTCCGTTAAATAACGCTCGGCATCTAACGCTGCCATACATCCAGTTCCAGCAGCAGTAACTGCCTGGCGATAAACTTTATCTGCAGCATCTCCGGACGCAAAAACTCCAGGAATCTTGGTTTTTGATGTTCCAGGCTTCACGATTAAGTAACCTGTCTCATCCATATCTAACCAATCTTTGAAGATGTCTGTGTTAGGCTTGTGACCAATAGCAACAAAGAAGCCTGTACAAGGAATCACATATTCCTCATTGGTTTTGTTGTTCAGAACCTTAGCTCCTTCTACTCCTTTTTCTCCAACAATATCAACGGTTTCGTGGTTGTATTTGATTTCGATGTTTGGAGTATTTGCCACACGATGCTGCATAGCTTTAGAAGC
>DMRV01000218.1:0-681 GCA_003456455.1 Flavobacteriales bacterium | reverse complement strand
TCTTGTCCTTTGTAAAAGAAACCATCACAAACGGCACATGCAGAAACGCCAAAACCGTTCAATCTTTCTTCAGCCGGTAGGCCTAACCATTTGGCTGAAGCTCCTGTTGAAATGATAATCGAATCGGCCAAAATAACTTTATCGTTAATCATCACTTTATGAACTGGCCCGGTAAAATCAACGCCTGTAACCATTTCGTAACGCACTTCTGTACCAAAACGCTCTGCTTGTTTACGCAAATCCTCCATCATTTGTGGACCTTCCACTCCATCTGGGTAACCTGGGTAGTTATCAACTTCAGTTGTAATTGTAAGTTGTCCACCTGGTTGCATTCCTGTGTAAACCAATGGCTCCATATCTGCTCTAGCAGCATAAATAGCTGCTGTATATCCAGCAGGGCCAGAACCAATTATTACGCATCTTCTTCTTTCTAATTCTTCAGACATTTTAATCTTATTTAAACATTCATCCTGATAGTCGCAGGAAGCATTAATTCATTACTATTTTGTACAAACTATGGTATCAACCGAAGTTGCATACCCTGCCCAAACTCCTCTACCTCCATTATCAAAATTGGAAAAAACGGGTGTTGGACTACTAAACGGATTGAGGTTGGACGCTGCATCTACAGACTCCCAAAACTCATAGACACCTTGATCTATTATTCCAAGCTTAACTATA
>DMRV01000097.1 GCA_003456455.1 Flavobacteriales bacterium | reverse complement strand
AGTTACTTTTGGTTACTATAATGCAGAATAACAGCCAAAAACTGGTTACCAAATAGTAACAAACATGGAAGATTGCAGCATCCCACCTTGTCCTTTAACTGAGGCATTAATCGTTATAGGTGGAAAATGGAAAGCGATAATTATCTATCAACTATCTAAATCGGACAAAAGGTTTGGTCAGCTCGATTTTGCGATACCGGGTATTTCGAGAAAGGTCTTAACATCTCATTTGAACGAGCTTGTAAATGACAACCTCATTATTAGACAGTCTTTTAAAGAGACCCCTCCCCGAGTTGAGTATCGATTAACAGAGAAAGCGAGAGAATTGATTCCAATATTTACTCAGCTATACCTTTGGGGGGAGTATTTGGTGGATGGTACTGAGGCTTCGAATGAAATGATTGAGAATTAATGCACTTTGGGTTCTCAGAGTACGCATCGTAAAACACAAGCATGGCAAAAGTGACACACCTAGACAAATCGGTTTTCAAGTTTCTAAAGGATTTGGAGAAAAACAATAACCGCGATTGGTTTGCGGAAAACAAGCCTAAATATCTAGCAGCAAATGAGCATTTTAAAGCACTGGCTGAAGAGATAAACGAGGGCATGCAAAAGCAAGATCATCTTGAGAAGATGAAATTGTATCGCATTTATCGAGATGTCCGTTTTTCGAAGAACAAGGCTCCATACAAAAACAGTTTCTCTGGAGGTTTTGCGCGTGCAACCAAGGCGCTAAGAGGTGGTTACTATCTCCATTTACAGCCCGATGGAAACTCTATGGTTGGCGGTGGCTTCTGGGCGCCAAACAAAGAAGACCTGCAACGAATTAGAGAAGAAATTGATATTGATCCAGCGCCACTTCGGAAGATTATTAATTCTGCCAGTTTCAAGAAACACTTTGGAGAATTACAAGGTCAGCAGTTAAAGTCTGCACCTAGAGATTTCCCTAAAGACCATCCGGATATTGACCTATTGCGCTACAAGTCTTTTATCGTTACCAAAACGTTTACGGATAAGGAGGTTCAGTCTCCTGGTTTCGCCAAGGAGGTGTTGAAATACTTTGGAGCTACTCGCCCCTTCTTTGATTACATGAGTGAGGTACTGACCACAGACGGCAACGGGGTTTCTTTGATTGATTGATTGATTGGATATGCTAAAGTCTACATTCCTCTGGTGCCTATTCCTGACCAGTATTTCAAGCGGTTTTACACAATCAATTAAGGGCCACCTGCTTTACGAAAATTCCTTGGCAGATGTTGTTACTATGGCAGATTGGCTTATGGAAGGAAAAGCCGAAACCGAGCACAATAATGGCTGGATGTTCATTAGGTCTCCAGATGAAGCCAGTCATCATGTGTATTGGTGTCCAGAGACATTTCCTTCAAGCTTCATAGCTGAGTGGGAAGTGCAAAACAAACATCCAGAAGCAGGTCTTTGCATCATCTTTTTCGCTGCTGCAGGCCAAGATGGTCAAGACCTTTTCGATAATAATCTGAAGCCACGTACTGGCGTTTTCAAACAATACACCAAGGGCGATATCAACAACTATCACATATCCTACTATGCAAATACGCCTACACAGAAAGACCGTGCGTTTAGCCATCTGCGCAAAAACCGAGGTTTCAAGAAAGTGCAGGTTGGACAGCCCGGAATTCCGGCTTCTTCCACCGCCATTCATAAACTCAGGCTAGTTAAGCACAATGGCCACATTGAACTGTTCTTGGACGACAAATCCATAATCGACTGGACGGACGATAACCCCTTAGGTGGAGGCAAAATCGGATTCAGACAAATGCGATGGACACACTTCGCGTACCGTAATTTCAAGGTTTGGGCAATTAGCGAATAGCTTTTTGAAGCGATACACCTCGGTGTGGCACTGGGAAACGCCAAGGATCTAGAATAAGCTACTGAGTAATTCTTTTTTCCACACTTCCATCTGAATAGATATACAAGAGAACTTGCCCCAATCTGGGTGTGGTCTCCCTCCCTATTACATCGGTAATCTTTAGAAGTGTCCTTTCCTGAGTTTGGGTTGCACCCTGAATTCCCGTTGGGTCATTAGAACAGAGTTGATTAAAGAAATTCCAAGCTTCTCTGCTTGCTTCAATGTCCATGTTGCCAAACGCTCCTGGCCAATCGTGCCCGCCATTATTAACGGTATAGAGCCAAACTTCTGTACAAGATGTAGCGCTTCCGTATTTATCGAAAGAAACAGTGCTGCCATCATTTGTGTTGGTATTCGGAAAATTCCCAGAACTCTGAAGCGTTAAATTGAACATACCGTTGTAAAGCGCCATGGTCTGCGCCATTCCAAGGTAAACGCCCCAACCCCCTGTGTTGTTAGGGTCGCCATTGTAAAAAGTAACGTTGTCGTTGGTGCCATGTATCTCTAAAATGGACACTTCTTCAGGCGGGTTGCAGCTGTTTACTATATCCTGCAAAATCATCCCAGAAATAGGCGCCACAGCTCTGAAAGTTTCCGAAGCCTGACATGCCAACATGTAGCACAAATCGCCTCCATTAGACATGCCCGTACAGAACACATTATTTGGATTAAGCGAGTAAGTGGTCTGCAAATACGTGTTCAGATTCTGCAGAAAAGCGACATCATCAACAGTTTCGCTCTGATTAAAATCGTAGCCAACATTCCAAAACGTATCTCCACCATTGTCTTCTATTCCCTGTGGATAACAAACCGCAAATCCAAATTCGTCTGCCAGCGCATTGAACTCAGAATAATCCATGATATCTTGAGCGCTTCCGCCATAACCATGGCATACAAATACAAGCGGACAATTGGCCGGTGCTGAACCTGGATGGTAGTAGATGTATTCTCTCTGATATCCACCATCTGAAATGGTGCCATACTCCACCGCACTTACACTGGCCGAAAGGGTATCGTTGCTGGAATCGTCGTCAGAAGTTCCGTTGATATTGCTGATATAAACTTGAACGGGATACGTTCCTGAATTTGTTAATGCCAATTGGTCGGGATGTGAAAATTGATAAGATTGACCCGAACTCAAGTTCAATCCGTTAATGTTTTCAGTATTAGTGGTTATACCATCCGTCCAATTCACATCAAAATTTTGAATAACGGTTGCACCAACATTCGTGACTTGGCCTCCAATAGTAAGGTTTGAAGGTGATTGTGCAATTGCGGGTAGATCGATAGAAGTGAGTTCAGCATCAAACCCGGTAGGTTCGTAAATCAAAACGTCATCAATTGCCCAGCCGAACAGCCATTCGTTATCATCATTGTACCTAAATGCAATAAGAATATCAGCATTTCCAATAAGTGAAGACAAGTTGATGGTCTGCGTATCCCATAAATCATCATCAGTGCCTACAATTGTTTCAAGTACAGTCCAATCAGTACCACCATTTGTGGAGTATTCGATGGTAGCAACTTCCGTTCCGCCAAATAGAGTACCTCCATCAAAGTAATTCTCAAACTGAAGAATGGCTCCCGAAACAGTACTCAGGTTAAAAGCTGGCATTATCAGGTAATCACGTCTTTTGTTGCAATCGCATTCGTCATCGTTTGTGGCTATGATGTTTCCGTGGGCTGTTATATCCCAGTACTGGCTCTGCAATTGTGTATTTGTGCCCAAAAGCCAGCCTCCGTCATTTGCATTGGTCTGTTGAGTCCACCCTACTGGTAGTGTTCCGTTCTCAAAATCTTCAGTGAGTAAAACATTCTGAGCTGAGCATTGAAAAAGCGCACTCATGATAATTACAGAAGTCAAAACCTTTGATTGCAGCATGATGGTAGTTTAGAAAGATTCAAAGCTAGATCAATGTACCGAAAACCATTGTCCTAGCCAATACACCAAACTTGAATCTCTCACCATGATCAATACCCAATGTATTTGATGCAACTTTGCGATAGGGATTATTGAATTTGCCAATTGATTTTCATTAGTATTTAGCTCCGTTGAACGTCCGTTTCATGAGTCCTATGTGGTTGCAGATCGCCCTTGCGCTAAGGATTACTCAACGCCACAATTGATTTCAATAGGTCTTTCATGATTACTACGTAGTTGCAGCGGCATCCTTTTTCTAAGCACCAGGAAGAAAAAGATATAGCGGAAAGCCTGACCCTTTTTAGGGGAACGCCCTTCTAGCCTTTGTTTGTCAATCGCTGATGCCTTGACACTTTACACAATTTGATTGGCTTTGTATCTTTCGCTAAACTTTCTGAATGAAAAAATTGTGGCTCTTTACTATTGGGTTATTAGCTGTTTCGGCTACTCAAGCTCAGGTAACATTCTCGGTTACAGATTATGACTTTAATGTGTATGTATCGCGCCTAGTAGAAGCAGTACAAACCAGAGATGACCGACTGATTTTGGCTGAGGAAAGCAAAGATGCATACGGAACGGTGTACTACGGATCTAATCCTGAATTGTGTCCGGATGCGGCTGAAAAGTGCAGTTACACTGAAAGTCCGACCTTGGGAAATGATAAGAGTACTACACGCTCTTACACCATTACTTACATGGCCGAGGAAACTGATGGCAAAAAAGCACGCACAACTTTTGAGAAACTCATTGCCGAAACCAGTAAAGGACTGGGGCCATTTTACGAACCTAACTTTAAGGTGGAAAAGCATGCAGAAGATGATGTGGAATTTGGCTCGGCATTATTTCTTGTAAAAGACCATTCGGCATTCAACAAGAAATTTGGATATGATGCGAATGTGCTAACGTCTGTTTATTTACAGCTTACTTATACTCCCGCGTTCTTTGAAGCGGCCGTGTGGGGCATTGAGATAAGTGTTATGACGGATGTAGAGAGGTAAGAAAAGATACAGCGTAAAGCCTGACCCTTTGGGCGGTATTCTTTCACTACTTTTCGTTTCTGCAAAACGTAGCTTTCATGGATTCGATTACCGTAAACAAAGGCCAAATACTTCAGCGCAAAGGAGACCTGAATACGAAGGTTTATCTGGTTGAATCTGGTTTATTGCGGAGCTATACCATTGATGAGAAAGGACGCGAGCACATCTTCATGTTTGCACCAAAGGGATGGATAGTGGCAGACAACCTCTCAGCAGACGAACCTGCCGACTTATTCATAGATGTGTTAGAAGAGGCGGTGCTTGTGGTAAAAGAAAAGCAAATCGAATCGGAGCCCCACCTTCAAAAAATGGTGAATAGACTGGGCGTACTTCAAAAGCGAGTGATTATGCTCATGAGTGCCTCGGCAATAGAACGTTACGAGCACTTTGTAAATACTTACCCAGACATTGTTCAGCGCGTCCCTCAAAGAATGATTGCCTCTTATTTGGGAATTACCCCAGAAGCGCTAAGCAAAGTAAAAAGCGAGTGGTTGGCCAATCGCTAAGCCGCATTTCTTAATCTAGATTAATGCACCACTGTTGCGTGTGTTTCACCTTTGATGAAACTAAAAAACACAACTATGGATACGCTATTTTGGGTACTACAAGGATTACTTGCTTTTATGATGTTTATGCCAGGCATGCTAAAGCTTACCAACAACACTGCTGGGCTGATTAAAAAAGGTAACGGCAGAATGGACTGGGCCGAAGATGTTTCTGAAACACAAATGAAACTGATTGGTCTGGTGGAGGTGCTTGCTGCTTTAGGATTGATTCTACCACACGCTTTGGGCATTCTACCCATACTTACTCCTATTGCTGCGGTTGGGGTTATCCTAACCATGCTTGGCGCCCTTGCATTACACGTAAAAAGAAACGATGGCATCGGTGCGATAGTACCAAACATCCTTATCATGCTTATTGCTTTTGCAGTAGCATACGGAAGATTCGTACTCGTTCCATTTTCATAATTCACATCAAAAAAAACCATCATGAAAAACACATCTATATTTTTTAAAGTATCGGCTGCACTATGGATAGTTTGGGGCCTTGTACACATACTTGCAGGGGCGCTAACGCTAAACGGTCACTTCTCTGGAGACATTTCCATGGCCATTGCTGGCATAGCAGATGCTGTTGAACCAGCGTCTGTTCAAATGGAATATCCAGCTGCGGCAAGTGCCATTATAGCCCAGCATGGCTTTAATCTATTTTGGGTTGGTCTAGTCACTTTTATAAGCGCATTTTTTGTTTGGAAAGGCAACAAAAACGCCATCTTCTTAGCAGCCATAGTAGGCGGCCTAGCCGATTTGGGTTATTTCCTGTTCTTAGATCTTGGCGGATTCGTAAAGTTTGTGCCGGGTACAATAATGACCTTGGTGTCAGCTTCTGCCATCATACTTAGCTTTTACGCTCACTTTAAAAACAGTAGAGTGTAAACCAGCTTAACGAATAGTATCTGAGTTCCATTATCTTTCACATTCAAAACTGCTGAACCAAGCATCAGATTCTAGATTATGAAGCGAAGGAAATTTCTGTCACACGCTAAAATGTTGGCGTATTTCCCGATGCTTCCATATTTGAAGCCGACTTCTCTGCTAGCTGCTAGTGCGACTGTTGAAGAACTGGTTGAAGCGGCTGGCACCACGGGTAACGAAAGAGAGCGCTACGAACTCTTAAAGCAAATTGCAGCTAATCCTCAATACACTGCTGAAGCAAATATTCTGGTTGAAATTGCTGATCGCTGGGCAAATGGATTAGAGAAGTATTGGACAACAGACGATGACCTCGCTTCTTCTATAGAAGAGGAGAAAGGATATCTCGGAGGATTTTTCGCAGTTACGAGTTTTCCGCAAGGTGTGTTTGATTTTCTACAGGCTGGTACTTTGGATGTTACCAGCCAATTGCCTGAGGGTTTTGAATTACCCAGTGAGAACTACCCAGAACAAATAGATGAGACCTCAGAGTTGTATCCTATTTGGGCGATGTATAAAGGACGAATGATAGTTTGGTCGGCCGTTGAGCTCGGATTGGCAGATTTCTATTTCAGTTCCGCAAACGCTTTACTTGACGTGGCTTATGCACGATTTCCAGATAATCCCATTCTACAGGTTTACCGAGGAAATGATATTCCGTGGGTAGCGCAACTGAACGAGAGCAAGGCACCACAATGGGCAAATCAGCAAAGAATTGTCCTGAACAAATTGATGGACATCATCGATTTCTGGATTACAGAAAGACAAGCTCCAGACGGACAATTTGGTGGAGGTTGGGGCGATGATGTAGAACTTTGGAGACGTTGGATTCCCATTCTCGTGGGCTACGATATTGACCATGTGAATGCCGCCATGAAAAAGTTGGCAAACGGTCTTTGGAACCTAGAACGTATGAAAGATGGATACACATCCATCCAGTCTGATGTTGAGCATTCCGCAGAAGATTCTTCAGATACACTTGCCATGATGCTACTGATGAACCAGTCGGGCGATTGGTCGTCAAAAGTGGACCAGATAGCCGCACTTTTCAGAGATAATTGGAGTGGTATAAATGGCGAAGGTCACAGACAGTTTAAGAGCACATACTTCACGGCAAACGAGGTTTCTTCTGATGAGGAACTAGGGTTTCAGGTCAATTATCATTTTAGAGCGCTCCAACCTATTTTACTTAACTGGCACAGAGGAGCCGATTTGGACTACGCATCCATTATTGAATTATTGGATGGGATTTACGCAGTAACGGCAACAGAAGGACAAGGAAAACCAGCTTGGATTCCGCCAGCAGCGATGAAATGGCCATCAGGCGAGTTCGGAGGTTCGTTTGATTGGTGGAACCCAGATGCACAAAGTGGCGCTAACCGCGGTACATATGCGTTTCCGAGGTACATGGAATCGCTATTCACTACTATGGCACAAGCTTATGCAGTAACGGATGATGTACGTTACAAACAGGTTTTGGAAGAAATGGCTTCTATTCGAATGGATCAATTGGCAGGTGTTTATTCAGATACATCTACTGAAGGAACAATTGGTTGGGCCGCCAAGAAAGCAGGTAAGAATATTGTTGAAGCCATTGAAAAGTTGGCCGCCATTGGCAAACCGCTCAACGTAGATATTCCCTCACAATACAGCGATTATCACAAATGGGTTGCGAATGATGATTTTACGGAGTTGGAGAATTATCTAGATAGACAGACACGAGCATTCGGGTATAACCGCATGATGTTTATGGAAGAGGTAAGGTTTACCGACCGCGTTGATAAATTCAATAAAGAATATTTGGGCACGCTACCAGGAAAGGATTACGAAACGCCAAACGTAAATGCCTTGTATAGTATGATTACGGGAGATCCCGGAACACCATTCTTTTTTCCACTCAATAAAGTTCGTTGGCAAGCTGACCCGAGAGATACGGCCATCAGAGTTAAAAACCGAACAGACTTTTTAGAGATTGACCTTCACAATTTTCAGCCTTCGGTTCAATCCATTAGAATGGAACTTGTTGATGCTGAAGAGGCTTACGTTGAATGGGAAAGCGGACATATTCAACCAATTAGCAAACATCTGCATTTGCATGTATCACCAGATAGTTCTGTATCCTTCAAAGTGCTTTACGAAATGCCAATATCAGCGGAAGCAGAAGATGTGGAAGTTACAGTCTATCCAAATCCGTTTATCAATTCTGTCAATTACATCGTTAGCTGGAAATCTGAGTACGAAGGAGAAGGAAGAGTTGAAATTCTGAATCTACAGGGCAAGGAAGTTTACCGCCAGCCAATTCAAATTAAATCGGGTAACAATACCGTTTTCGGGCGTTGGCTTGTTGGAACAAACAAAACTGCCTTGGAAAGCGTGTATGTACTGCGCGTTATGGCCGGAAAAGAAAGAATTGCTTCCAAAAAATTGATTAGAAACTGATGCGCTTGTGAATAATTAGGGTGCAGCTGAGTGGAATCCGAAAGCGGAAGCACGTTTGGTATTAGACACAAAGGATGAAAAATCCGATGGCTATGTAGGCATGGTGTACGGCAATTATTACCTGCAGATAGACTACAGTAGAGATGGATCCCATTATTCGGAAAAAGTGCTGATTATGGAAAATCACGAAGAGAGCACTACAGAGCTTTTCTTTGCCAGCGGCTCATGCTCTAAAGACTTTGACGCACAGAAATCGAATTGGGAAAATTTGGTGGAAGAAGTAAAAAGATCGAGCGAGAAGAATTAATCGGGTTAAAACAGTTTTTCAGTTTTAGGTGTTAGTTTGGTTGTTCTTAGAAATAGAGCAACTGATGAAAAACTAGCATGGCAAAAGTGACACACCTAGACGGTTCTGTTTTCAAGTTTCTAAACGACTTGGAGAAAAACAATAACCGCGATTGGTTTGCNNGAAAACAAGCCTAAATATCTATCGGCAAACGAGCATTTTAAGGCGCTGGCCGAAGAGATATATGCTGGCATGCAAAAGCAAGATAATATTGAGGGAATGAAGCTGTTTCGTATTTATCGCGATGTGCGTTTCTCAAAAAATAAGGCACCATATAAAAACAGCTTCTCAGGAGGGTTTACACGTGCTACAAAGGCGCTAAGAGGTGGCTATTATTTGCATTTGCAGCCAGGTGGCAACTCCATGGTGGGCGGAGGATTTTGGCAACCAGAGCCAGCAGACCTTCAGAGAATTCGGGAAGAAATTGCGATGGATGCTTCGCCACTTCGGGAGATTATTAATTCCGCCAATTTCAAGAAGCACTTTGGTGTATTGGAAGGTCAGCAGTTAAAGACGGCTCCTAGAGATTTCCCAAAGGACCATCCAGATATTGACCTTTTGCGCTACAAGTCTTTTGTGGTTTCTAAACACTTTACGGATAAGGAGGTGCAGTCTCCGGGCTTTGCTAAAGAGGTG
>DMRV01000254.1 GCA_003456455.1 Flavobacteriales bacterium | reverse complement strand
AATCAGTTAGAACCAAACTCAATCATTTCTATCCAAACTATTTCTGGACAATTGGTTTTCCAAACCACCTTAGGTGCACAGGATAAAACCATTAATCTTACCGATTTAGAAACAGGTATTTATACCGTTTCTATTGAGTCTGAAATCAGCATTACGCAAGAAAAGCTGGTTGTGCTTTAACGAGACCGAACAAATACATTTTAAACAGTCCGTTGTATGATTACCATACAACGGACTGTTTGTTTACGGGTATTACCAAACGCGCTTAGTGCGAAGCAATCTTCCTCCGATTGTCATGCTGACGATAGGAAGCACCTCTTTTAGGTTTCATCAAAACGAGACTCTTCGCACACTCGGAGTGACAAACGGGTCTAACGGGAAAGACTTACTTTAGAATTTCACTGACACACGCATGAAGTTCCTCAAACGCACTTTATTAAGTTTCGCATTTTTCCTCGCGCTGTTACTCGGTGCCTTGCTTACATGGTACTATTTGCAAGGCCCATCACATCAAGGGTTGGTGCGTTCAGATTTTGCCAATCGAGACTTTAATATAGAAGAGTTAGTAACGGTAACACCCATTACAGACAAACCGAATATTGTCTTCATTTTGGCAGATGATTTGGGCTATGGAGATGTTAGTTATAGCGGTCAAACCGCCATTAACACCCAAAACCTAGATACGTTTGCTAGTCAAGGTGTGGTGTTTACTAATTTTTACGCGCCTGCATCTATTTGCACCCCTTCTCGGGTTGGTTTTCTATCTGGCAGATATGCCCTAAGGCAAGGTCTCGCCTACCCTTTTCATCATGTCAATGGCAGTTTTGTGATGGACGTAGGCAATCGTGTAGCAAATACATTAGGAGCAGTGGACATGCGTGGCGAGCACAATATTGTTAACGGCTTAATGCAATCGGAGATTATCATTCCAGAAATGCTGAAGCTTGCCAACTACAAAACGGGTGTTGTGGGAAAATGGCATTTGGGCACTATTTCGCAGGACGACCAATTTCATCCGTTTAATCATGGCTTCGACTACTTTGTAGGGCTAGAAGCTTCTAACGATGATTGGCCAGTAGCGTTTTATGAAAACGACAGGAAAATACTAGACGATATTGGTTTAGACCAAGCGCATTACACACAGTTGTTTACAGATTCAGCAAAAAACTTTATTACCCAAAACCAAGACGAACCTTTTTTCCTGTACTTGGCGCACAAAGACCCGCATCAACCATTTTTTCCTTCAAAAGGATTTAGAGGAAAATCCAAAGGTGGCGCCTATGGCGATGCCGTGGAAGAGTTTGATTACAGCGTGGGCGAAATTCTAAAGCACTTAGATAGTTTAAACTTAACCGAGAACACCATAGTAGTTGTTACCAGCGATAATGGTCCGTGGTTTGAAGGAAACCCATGCGGCTTAAGAGGAAGAAAAGGACAGGTGTTTGAAGGTGGCTACCGCGTACCGTTTATTATCCGGTACCCGAAAAAGATAAAGACAGCTTACAAAACAGATGTTCCTGCAATGGGGATAGACCTCTTCCCTACCCTTGTTGCCGAAGCGGGATTGTCTTTGCCAAAAGACAGAAAGATTGACGGTACAAACTTGTTTGAACTATTAGAAGATACTTCCGAAACAAGCATTGGCAATACCCGGCCTTTGTTCTTCTTTCATGATTATGCTTTTGAAGCAGTACGAATAGGTGATTGGAAGTATCTGCAAACCAACTATAGCTATACATGGCCTGTTCCGTTAGAACATCCTAACTATGAAACAAAAGGATTTGTGCCTACTTATTCTCCACCAGAAAAAGACACAACTATTAATCGGTTAGATAATTGGCCAAAACTCTATAACCTGAAAGTGAGTCCGTCCGAATCGTATAATCTCTCTACCAGAAACCAAAAACAAGTAGAGCAAATGGACCGCGTACTTACCGAATTCAGAAACGATTTCTTGAGTAATCCGAGGGGTTGGGTTGATAATCCTTAGAAAAATCAGAATAATCAATCTTCGTCTATAGCGAGGCTCACATGAAAAATAGCATCGCCTTTATAAAGGATGGGTGCTGTATTCATCCCGAAAATGTGCCCATCAAAAGGAGCAATGAGGTTTTTCTCAAACTCTCCAAAAGGGTCTGAAATTCTCCCCATTATAGCGCCTTTCTTAATCTCAGAACCATTCTTAACCTGAGATTCAAAGATTCCCGAATAAGGCGCTCGTAACCAACGGCTTTTACGTACAACAACAGGCTCTGCATTTATCTCTAGTTCTCCTTCGCGCATGCCCAAATGCTTCATTACGTTTAAAGCTCCTTGCACACCGCAGTCTATAACTTCATGATCTAATTGAAGTGATTTTCCTCCCTCAAACACAATAATGGTCTTGCCTTTTTTGTAGATGGTTTGCCGGATAGACTTAGGAATATAGCTGGAATGCACGATAAAAGGAGCGCCAAATACTTGAGCCATTTTCAATTGCTCCGCATTATCTACTACACAACGAATGTTCGGATAATTGTATCGGTCTGCACCACCCGTATGGAAGTCGAGCACATAATCAACCAAGGGAGCAATTTCTTTGGTAAACTTAAACGCAAATTGTGCGGCAAGTGAACCTTTTGCTGTACCCGGAAACATCCGATTTAAATCTCGTCCATCAGGGAATTTCCTATCCTGATTCAAGTATCCAATTACATTCAATACAGGAATACAAATAATGGTTCCTGCATCTGGAATATTGTATTTCTTCCGCATGATATCGCGTACAATAGCAACACCATTGGTTTCGTCTCCATGCACACCACCCATTAATAAAAGTACAGGGCCGTCTTTCTTCCCTCTCTGAACAATTACAGGAATTTGCAAGCTGTTTCTGGTATGTAGCTTAGCCACATCCATTTCCAATAAAGCACCTTTTCCTCGCTTTATTTCCTTACCCAGGATGACGAATTTGTCTAGATTAGACACTACGCTCGATGTACTTGATAATCGTAGCGGCAATGTTCTTTCCGGTTGCAGCTTCAATGCCTTCTAATCCTGGAGATGAGTTTACTTCCATAATCATAGGTCCCGAATTTGATTGCAGTAAATCCACTCCAGCTATACCCAAACCAAGAACTTTGGCGGCCTTTAAGGCAGCTGCTTCCTCATCCTCAGAAAGTTCAATG
>DMRV01000104.1:2778-3181 GCA_003456455.1 Flavobacteriales bacterium | reverse complement strand
TTGCCGACCAAAGGCAAAGTAAGAGTGTGTTGCAGCTCATTCATGACCGGTGTTGGGAAGCTGGCTATGGGTTCTTCGCGTTGTCAACGGACGGAAAGCTATTGGAACGCTCCCTAGTTGATACCGCAGTTCATGGCCCAGAACGTTTGGTATTTGAAGCAACGCCAACCGTATTACCTCCACTCACTAAGCGACATATTCCAGATGAAGTCTTACGTGGCGGCGTATTGGATAGCCTGCGGGACCCAAATCATGAACAGGTTTTCTACCTGAAAAATGAGGCGCGCAAACTCATCAAGCCGGTGTCACAAAAAGCGAAGCGTCAATACGTCAACGACAAAACCGTAAAAGTTATGGCTAAAACAGGACTATCTAGGACCGAAGCATCCAAAATTGTAAAACA
>DMRV01000104.1:0-2695 GCA_003456455.1 Flavobacteriales bacterium | reverse complement strand
GGAATGCCGTGCCCCATCGAAGGAAGTGATTATGGCTCGTCGACTGCTTATTATTATCCGTCAAACAACTACCAACCATATCCAAAGATTATTTCGTTCGCGCATGGCAACGTGACGGAGTTTACCTTTGCGCGTTACAGACACCTTAAAGGGTTAGTTTGGCTTCCTAATCTAAATGAGAAGGGAGACCAAAGATGATTGCCGCAAACAAACAAATTCACTGGGACGCAGACACTGTAGGCAAAAATTTAGCTCGACAACTAAGAGATGACTTTAACATCAGAATATTACCATCGCTGTCACCCAAAGGAAGTTTCTATGGCACCGAGAGTTACCTATATCAAGCTACGGTTGGTGTCGGTAAAACTTACCAAATGGTAAAGTTGATAGGGACGATACTAGACTACAAGCTACGCACTCTGGTCAGAGCGCCAACGACAAAACTAGCAGAAGAAATCGCGCATCAAATAAACGTTAAGTTCCCTGGACAAGCGGGGGTTTGGTATGGGCGAGAACAAGATGATCCCCAAAAACCAGCTCAAAAAATGTGCCCACGTTATGACGCAATAAACGAAGTCTTAGCCCTGGGTGGTCAACCAGAATTAGTCTGCGGGACACGAAACTCAATTTATTGCAGATATCACCCTAAAGCTGAGGGCGAGGAATCATGTGGTTACAAAGCACAATCTCTTAAAGATAAAAATATTGTGGTGGTAGCTGGTGATGCAATGCTCAGCCTCGTCCCCAGAGCTGGGATGAAGCGTAAAGACATATCGCATGGAGGGTCAGATACACCCGGCACAGAAACTAATTATCAGACTGAAAAGTCAGATTTTGATATTGTAATCTTGGATGAAACTAATCCGTTCTCAATGTTAGAGGGGTTTGTTGAACCAAAAATTTTTACTCCCCACAAAACTGGTGATAACCTAGAAATAGAGGATAAGTATGATCGTGAAATCTTAGTACAATTCTCTCAGTTCTTATCCGATCTGATTTTGACGGAAGATACAGAGTATCTTTCGCAATTCGAGTTTCATGAAACGGTGGTGAAAAATAAGCAGGATAAAATCGAATTTTTAGAACACATCCGGGAAACTGCGGTACGATACTTACGCCCCCAATTGGAAAGCATAGAGTACCACAAATTATCTGGCGCAGAAATTCATGAAGAAAATCGTAAAAAATTGCGAACGCGGCAACTTTTGCAAAAGTACATCGATATATGTGAGGCTCAGAAAACTTCTGTTGAAAAATCATGGGGTGAAATTGCTGCCTTGAAAATTGTTGAGCATGATGGCGTGAAACAATTAAATATTAGAAAACGAAAACACATCTCGCACGCTTATTCAGAATTGCCCTGCATAATTCTTGATGCAACTCCGCAACCGGAATTACTAAAATACGTTTACAACAACCTACAGTTCCGCTTCTCGGAAAAGGCTGACGACGGAAAAGCCGTGAAGCGTTTCCAACTTTCCGACAGTACATTTAGCTACAAATCGGTAAGAGAGCCACGCTGGGCCGCAAGGCTTACCCTTCTAGCAGAATTGTTAAGTTCGGCACATGGGGCGACAGGGTTGATTTGTCCAAAAATAGCGCGAGAATTTATTGATGAGAATTTTGTAACTGAAACGTTAACCAATCATTTTGGAGCACTAAGGGGAGATAATTCATTTTCTGATATCCCATGCGTTCTCATCGCTTCCCGTCAAGCCCAACCGCCTAAATACGTTGAAGATATGGTACATGTCTTAACGGGTGAAAAACTCTTAAGTGCAGACAAAAAAGATAGACATTATGAATGGTACCAAAAAAAGGATGCCTTTATTATTCATCGGTCTGGGACCATGGGATGGCCAGTGCGAAATGACTATCATCCAGACCCACTTGTCGAAGCAGCGCGGTCCGCAATAACAGATGACAATTTGGAACAAGCATTGGGCCGAACACGAAGTGTACGGCGAGATACCAATCCACTCTTCGAATATATCCTAACAAACGTTGCAACAAATCGTTTCGTAGACGGAGTATTCACTTTAGCCGAACTAAAGGCAGCAACTGGCTGGGTTGGCATATTGTTACACGCTGGAATCTGGATTGGCTCAGGCAAGGGCGCGGCTATTCTGTTCCACATTTTCCATGGGCTTCTCGCTCAAAGGCGGGATTCCTTATATAGATACATTATAGGAGATCCCGCCTTTGAGACGCCTGAACAGGCGGCCAAATGGCGGAAAGATCAACTCAAAGACAATCAATCGATTGCAGAGCTAGTAACTGAAATTGATGAAGCACTTCAAAACCAAGCAGACGGTGTGAATTTATTGCATTCACCCTTTCCCGTTGCAGACTTCAGAGAAGTCAAAGCCAAGATCCGAGGATCACGGTACTTCGCTCAAGTGTACGTCCGTATTAAAAACAACGAGATTCCTGAAGAGGCTCTGCAGCGGATACTTGGTGATGAAATGAGGCACATCGAAGCCAAACCCAAATAGAATTACACCCAACTGAAATCGTTGGGCTAATACTTAAGGACTGCGGGCCAAGAACCGTGGTCCTTAAAAAGGGTACCGTCTTCTGTATTTTAAATGGCTACTATCATTTGTGTTGCAGTAACCCCCACAATTGAGGGTGCAGGACTCACTTGAATTGGTTGCGCCAGTCCTTGTCCAAATGCCCGTGGTCCACGAACCAA
>DMRV01000457.1 GCA_003456455.1 Flavobacteriales bacterium | reverse complement strand
TTAAGATTTTGGAGCAGAACTAAGTCCTCCTCCAAATACTTAGTTAGTCCGACTACTTACCGGTACCGAGGTCGTAGATTTCTTGAATATCCTTCAATTTCTCTTCAAAATTGATGTTCAGGTCAATGAGTTTCCCAGATTGCACATCGAACACCCAACCATGAACCAGTGGATATCCTGTACTGGTGTATGCATTCTGCACAACGGCAGTCTTAATCACATTCACGCATTGTTCCTCCACATTCAACTCTACCAATCGATTGTATTTCTCGCCCTCATCAGAAATAGCGTTCAGCTCATCTCGATGAATTCGGTAAACATCTCTGATGTTACGTAACCACGGATTAAGAATACCAAGGTCAGCAGCTTCCATAGCTGCTTTTACTCCACCGCAGAAATAATGCCCGCAAACTACCACGTGCTTCACTTTGAGGTGTGCCACAGCATATTCGATAACAGAAGCAGAGCTTGAATCATTATTGGGAACTAGGTTAGCCACATTTCGGTGAACAAACATCTGCCCCGGTTCTACGCCCGTCATGTCTTCAGCAGTTACGCGGCTATCGCTGCAACCGATGTATAGTATATCAGGGTTTTGTCCTTTAGAAAGATGCTCGAAAAAGTCAGCATCGCTTGCCTTTTTCTCCTCAACCCATTTTGCGTTATTCTTGAATACGTCTTCGTATAAACTCATTATCTGTGGTGGTTTTGGTTTGCGTTAGAATTACATTAAAACATCGTTTTTCGCTTCTATCTGTGCTGGAAGGTTTGTTTCACCTAACATTTCCAACAAATCTATTTCTATTGTTCTACAAAGCGAAAGCATGGGAATGTCATTTGCCATTCCCTGAAAAGGATTTTCAGTGTAGTCGCCAATAATTTCCATCATAACATACACCCAACCAATTAATGCTGTAATTGGCACGGAAAGCCAAACCCCATATTCACCCAGTTTTATCATTTCAGGAATCATGGCAAAGGGAAGTAGCAGGATGAAAATAGCCACGAAATACCGACTCATGTTGGCATATTGGCGTGGTAATGGGAATTTCTTAATCCTTTCATTCTTGCCCTGGAGCTCGTAGAAGGTCCGCAACACATTGGTCATTTCCATATGACGGAAATCTTCGATTATCTCCCGTTCTCGAAGCGTGCATAAGTCTCTGGACTGCTCATTTATTATCTGCGTGGCTGTGTTCTTGAATCCAACTAAACGGTCATATTCGTTAGGCGGAAGAAAGTGGCTCAATTCAATTTTCGTGACTTCATCATCTACCAATCCAACTCCAAATTTCTCCTGATACATTTTTGCGGTTCTGGCCGTATGTCCGCCCTGACTGATGTGTTCCCAAGGTGCTGCAACCAAAAGTTGACTCCTGTGCGCGTACAACCATCCAATGTGTCTATAAATTAGTCGCCTTTTAATCTGCTGAATTTCCTCCGCACCTAGTTTGTCCTTAACAAAAAGGTTGGTCACAAACCCATCCACCATCATTCCCCAAGCACGACTATCGTTCACAATTCCGCCCCAAATTTTGCGCGCTTCCCACATTCGGTCGTAGGCTTGATTATTCTTGAAGCCAACGTAAAATGCAACAGCGGTACCAATTATAGAAATGGCTACCCACGGGATTGAAAACGATATGAAATTGGCGGCATAGAGGTATGCAATAATTGAAGACCCAGCAACGAGCCACATCACATGCGGTGCGGTCCATGCAATGATTTTTCCGACACTTATACTTTTAGTAATAATCATGTTTCGAGATTACATCAGGTTAATTCGGACCACCAATTGGAGCTGTTTTCAGTGCCTAATATCTGTAGCTCTCCAATTTGAGGAGTAGAAACTGCTAGGTTTTTATTTTTTGCCTCAGTTGTAAACCTCTCAATCGGCTCTTTCCACGGATGGAGCGCCAAAGCAAACCCAGCCCAATGAACGGGCGTGGCAACTTTCGCATTCACATCTAACGCAGCTTGTATGCTTTCTTCTGGGTGCAGATGAATTTGACGCCACAGTTCGTTGTATTGTCCGTTCTCCATAAAGGCATGGTCGAATGGACCAAGTCGCTTTCCTATTTCCTTGAAATGTTCTCCGTAGCCACCATCTCCAGACCAATAGATATTTAGTTTTTCAGTATTGAAATTCCAACCTCCCCAAAGGGTTTGTTGTCTGTCAAACGGGCCACGACCAGTAAAGTGACGAGATGGTGTGTAGGTGATTTTCACTCCATCAAAATCTATGTCTTGCCACCAATCAAATTCTGTGATTTGAGACGAAGCAATTTTCCAGCGTTCTAAATGCCGACCAATTCCCATCCCGACAAACCATTTGTTCACTTTGGGCATTCGTTTCTTGACGCTTTTCAGGTCGATATGATCGTAATGGTCGTGCGTATAAAGCACTGCGTCAATCTTCGGAAGCGCGTCAATAACTACAAGTGCATTTTCCGAAAATCGTTTGGTTGTCATCGGTGCAATGGGCGATGTGTCTGGCCCGAGCATTGGATCAATAAGAATGTTCTTTCCTCCAATTTTTAAAAGGCCAACCGAATGCCCGTACCAGATGAATTTTGGTGTTTCTGGTTCCTCATTCCAAGCTTTCTCATCAAACGGAACAATCGGAATTGGCTTTTCAGGCTCTCGGACTTTTCTATCGGTAAATTGTGCTTTCAGAAGACCAGGCATTGTTTTCAAGCCCACGTCCATCGTGGTTTCAACCAGATTGTCGAACTCCTTTCCGTTCCAATGCTTCGAGCGACTGTAAGCCTCTTTATGATGTTTTTTCAATCGTCCACCAAATTGCGGATGGAATAGAAGCATAACCAATATTATTGGTAGAAAGACAATGAATAATATCTGTAGTCCGAACATCATTTGACTACAAATTTTTCTTGAGTTAAATCCTCAGAAAGCTCCCAAAGCTTCTCGCTTTCATCTCTCTTTTTAGAGTAGCCGGTTGAAGGCGCCTTCCCAGGCTCACCTTTCATTTCATTGAAACCTGTTGGGCCATAGTAATCTCCGCCAGCTACGTTTTCATCCAGAGCGGCCATCAGTGTAGGCAAGGCGGCTTTTTTCGGTTTGTGAGTTACAAACGGCAATAATGGAGTAAACAAGAAATACAATGCTTTTGGCACGTATCTGCCGAGTTCAGTATCCGAAACGCCAGGATGGGCCGCCACGGAAATCACATTGCTCCCAGCATCGTTCAACTTACGCTGAAGTTCATACGCAAACATCAAACAAGCCACCTTACTTTGGTTGTATGCCTCCGTGCGAGAATAGGAGTTTTCCCAATTAGGGTCGTCAAACTGAATGCGTCCATTTTTATGAGCAATACTGCTTAGCGAAACAACTCGTGCGTTGTCTGTTTTCTCGATAGCGGGAAACAGCAGGTAGGTCAGTAAAAAGTGTCCTAAATGATTGACGCCAAACTGACTTTCAAATCCTTCTTCTGTCCGCATCAATGGTGGAATCATCAGACCAGCATTGTTGATTAACAGATTCAGTCTGTCGTACTTTTCGGTATAAGTTTTCGCGAACTCCCTAACAGATTTAAGACTGTTCAGGTCAAGTTTGATGAATTCTAAATCTGCGTTTGGCACTTCTGCGTGTATGTCGGCCATGGCTTGTTCCGCCTTGTCTTTGTTTCGGCAGGCCATTATCACTTTGCATTCTTTGCTAGCCAAGCCAAGAGCTGTTTCGAAACCTAAACCTGTGTTGGCGCCAGTCACTACAGCAATTCTTCCTTTTTGTGAGGATACTTTATCTAATGAAAAACTCATCTATTTTTATTTGGCAGTTAGTATTCCTTCATCAATCAGCACTTGAAACGAATCTTCCATTGTTTCTTGCAATGGTCGGAATGTCATGCCTAGCTCTTTCTTAATCTTTGAATTATCTGCGTTCCACGGAATGTTGACATTGTTTCGAATAAAACGTCTAGTAAAAAGCTTGTTGGTGACTGGTCCGATCAACATCAACAACCACTTCGGAAGGGCTTTCTTCGGCAACGGAAACGTGTCTCCGTATTTAGTAGCCAATGCTTGACCCATTTCCAGGAAATTGGAGTTGTGTGCTGCTGTAATGTATCGTCCTTTTGCTTCCGGTGTGAATCCAGCCCTGAAATGCGATTCAGCAACATCTCGTACATCTACAATTCCCATCCCGATTTTCGGAGCGCCCATTTTCATCTGTCCGTCTCCAAACATTTTCAGTAGGTCCATGCTTTCCGAAGGAGCACCTGCATTCAATGGAGGTCCAAGAACAAGGCACATGTTGATGGTAACTACATCAAATCTATCTTGGGTCTTCTCAATTTCCCAAGCTTTTTGTTCTGCTAATGTTTTGGAGTAAGAATATGGCTGATAGTCAACGGACGCGGTTGTATTCCAAACAGCTTCGGTTAATTGACCACCCGGAGCATTTACAGAATCTATGCAATCCGTGTAAATGGCCGCACAACTACTCGTTACAACCACACGTTTAACTGATTCAACTTCTTTGGCGCTGTTCAGCACATTTGCTGTTCCGTTTACCGCAGGGTCAATTAGCTCTTTTTGTGCGTCTTTATAGTTAGATGTGAATGGAGAAGCCGTATGGTAAACCAACTCGCAACCTTCCATTCCCTCTTTATAAGAACCTAGTTTCATGAGATCACCGGAGAAGAATTTCAACGTTCCTTTTGAACCCTTAGCAAGTTTGTTCAAGTGAGCAATCTTCTTTTCGTTGTTTGGATTTCTTACCGCTGCATGAACGGTAAGGCCTTCATCTAAGAGCTTCTTTACTAACCAACTGGCCACGTATCCGTTGGCGCCTGTCACTAATACTGGTTTTGACTTATCTATTGTTTTCATTTTCTGCTAGTCTTATTAGTAAGTGTTTAATCACTTACATAGATGGTAAAATTTTTTTAGAGTTCGTATTTGATTTTGAGTGCTTTCAATATGTCGGATTTGTTCTCTGGTGGATGCAGAAGAAATGATGTTGCGACTCCATCCATAATCATAAAAACCAATTCCGTTTCAGCCGCTGGATCTTCGTACCCAAGCTTTTCAAACGCATTGCTCAACACTAATTTTAGAGATGCGTATTTCGATTCATCATAACTGTCTGTTTGCCATTTCAGCGCATAGACCAATTTCCACATTTCATGCTCACTTTCTTGAATAGAGAACAGCATTTCAAACAATCGGGTAAGTATTTCTTTCGGGCTAGGCGCCATAACTACCGTGGCCATTTTCTGCTCCATGGCTTGACTAGCCATTTCCAAAATGGCATTCAGTAACCCTTCCTTGTTTCCGAAATGACGAAAGATTAATCCCTCGCTTACGCCAGCGGCTTTAGCCACCTTGCTTGTAGGAGTAGAAGCGTAGCCTTGCGTAGCAAAGAGCATCAACGCTGCTTTAAGGATGCTTTCTTGTTTCTCCGTCATCGTAGTGAGTAATCACTTACAAATGTAAATACAGTTTTTAAACCGACAAGCTTTTTTGAGAAAACTTATTTAATGAAGGCGAACTTCTTACCCTGATATCGCTCCAACTTCACCAAATCGTGAAAATTCTGAAGAAGCTTTAGGGGGTTTTCTTCCACAACAGAATTGGCCAACCAAGAAGGAATATTTCCTCCGGGATCCCCGTGGAAGTAGTAATCTAAAGTGGTGTGAGTGGCATCAACTCGCTTA
>DMRV01000149.1 GCA_003456455.1 Flavobacteriales bacterium | reverse complement strand
TTGTAGATGCTGCTCCAGCCATTGTGGCTGCGCATGGCATCTGTAAAGCTGAGCGAGCCTGTCTCGCCATCATTTTCTACCCGCACCCAGAATGCCTGTGTGGGTGGAATGTCCCCATTCACCGCTCCATTGCCGTTATTGTTGGTTCCCAGAAAGTTGGTGGCATTGTAGGTATCGTATAGCATGGTTGTGCCTTGGTGGGTTCTGTACCAAAGGGTAGTACCGATGTTGGTCTTACTTGCATTATCCCAACTTACCGTACTCGGATATGGGTTACTGAGCAGGTTGTAGCCACGGTCGTTGTCGGTGGTGCCTGTTCTGGTGATGTTGGTTTCGCTGAAAGTTCCTGTATTGTATGTGCTGCCGCTGTAGGTTACCGCTCCATTTGCACCCGTTCTGGCCACGTAGCCTGTCATTGGGTTAAGAACAGTTGCGCCATTGTTTATCTGCGGATAACTGGTTGTGGTCTCATCTGCACTCCAAAGCTTATTTCCGCCTGCGATATTGAAAGTTGACGCTTGTGCATTAGCAACTGGACTGCCTACATAGAAGAACAGACCATTGGGTGTTGCTCCGCCAGAACCCTCCAGGTACTGCTCCATTGCAAAGGTTCCTGCTCCCGTTATCGACCCTTCGGTGATAAGTGAGCCAATGCTGTTCGCGTCTGCTTTCACAAGCATTGCCCCGTCATTGTACAATTGCTCAACCACGGTCAATGCCTTCCCTGCATCAACGGTTAGAACTGCGCCATCCCGCACGTTGATGTTGCCAATCTCCATCGGAGAAGAAACATCAGCAGTAATATGCGGCTGATTGCTTGGGTATGCCGTAATAATAACGCTATCTGAAATAGATGGCACTACGCCTTTGCTCCAGTTACTACCCACAGACCAATTGGTTGATGTCGTTCCAACCCACATAAGACCGTAATCTTCGCCCTGCTGCACACCTTGGCTACTGCTTTTGCCCGAGCCGCTGGCTTCAGTGTAGAATACTTGGCCAATACTGAAGCTCATTGTGCCTCCTGTACCGGTGCCTTCTGCACCAACGGATACGAGGTCGGTTTGGGCATTTGCACAAAGGCAGGCAAACAGAAAATAGCTTGATAATAATGATTTCATGTTTGTGGGATATTTATGGGTTTAAGAAACGGGTTTGGTAGTTCATTTTTCTGCAGTAGGTCTTGTGTGAAAAAGAAATAAGAAAGGCTAACTCTTTGTTGAGGGAAATTTAAATAATACATATCAGCAAATAATGCACTTATTTTCATCAACTACGTAGTCAATAAGGATGATTTTACCCCCCCCTCAATAACCATTTCATGTTATTTTCTGAGGATTATCTATGACGGTTAGGCTATGAAGCATTTTCACCCCTCGCTTCGGGCATCATACTTTACAACTATTTTTTGCATTTGGCCTTGTAGTGGCTTTGGCAGGGAACACCTGCCAAAATGAGTTACGGAACTTGCGCTAAGCGGCATTTACCCACACGGCTTACTGCTATTCCATATAAAACAAAACCCCGGACGGGGCGGGGTTCTGCTTTCAGTTGGTTTGGCGCGTTTTTTAATGATTCCCCTGTAGATTACCAGTAACCATTCCGCTTGGAAAAAAATGTAAATGAGATATGCTCTATGTTTTCAACTCACCCTCGTTACGCCAAGGCGTGCCCCCCTTCTCTTTAAAAAAGAGACGGGGAAGTTCAGCTTGCTGAACGGGGTGAGTTATAAAAGAAGAGTAATAGACAAGCTGAGAGCTGAAAACGTGAGGAAGATGCCTGTTTATCAAAAAATCAGGATGCGTTGTGGCATAATCCTACTGGTACGCTGCGAGGGAATCATATTTCTTTTTCATTGAATAGGTTTTTAGAAGTTACCGTCATTGCGAGCGAAGTACGAGCGTGGCAATCTCTCTTTAGCATGAGATTGCTTCGTTCCTCGCTTGATATGACGAGCTAGTTAAGTATTACGTGGTGCGTCAATCTTGTTGATTGCAAGTTGTTGTAAGAGATTGCAGTTTTACACACGGTTCTTTGAAAACAACAGGTGTTTAACGCAGTATATCAATACGTTAAGAGAAAATACCCATTGGTATTTCTTGCTCATGTAATGGTGCACTACCTTCACGTATTGGTATTTGCGCTTGACCTATACGTTAGGTGCAAAAACGTATAGGTATTTGAGCTTCAACAATAGGTTAACTGCTTCCATCTATACGTTAATGCTGCTAACGTGTAGCTGTTTGTAGTGAGACTAAAAGGAAATTGAAGCCATTGTATGCCGTAATACAATAAAACGTCTTGTAATCCCTCGGAAATAAACCATTTGACGTATGTTGGCAGCTCGAGTAAAAGCGACAGTGATGGAAGACAATAAAATGCTGAGTTACATTGAAGACGTATTGGAAAATATGCCGACTGGTTGGTTGAGTTTAACAACCCATCGCTTGGATATTTATGATGAGAAATTGGCCAAAAAGCAATTCTTAGATCAGTTTGAATCTTTATTTAATCAGAATAATTCTGAATCATCGGCACTTAATGAATTGCCGACTGCGTACGACTATATTCGATTGGGCCATCCATTATCATGCGTACTAGAATGGGCTATTGCTAGGTTAAATAATCTACAGACAGAAAGTGTAATAAGTTTTGCATCCCAGACCGCCCCTATTTTGGCTGTTCTTAGAAAGAACTTACTGGATGGTAAAAACACCCAAATCTGCTATGCCGGTGAATTACCAGCGTTTTTTAATGCTGACATACTACAGGGTATTTATGGTTATACGTTTGTTTTAAAACATGTTGAGAACGTAGCAGCTATTTCTGCGTTTGATGGCAGCACCATTTTCGTTTCGCAACAAGACGAAATTTCTAAATCTGAGCTCCCTCCTACTATCGACTTTTCCGTCAATCTTCATGCTCACTATGGAAGTGTTCTATTAGTGAACGGTGAGCGAAATGAAAGTTATATCTCAGAAATTCAGCATTTCCGAAGGAGAGAGACCATAGCAATGACACCCGTTAATTGCCTAGCGGCCTTAAAGGCGCTGGTAGAGCAAGTCTCTTTAGATAATAAGGAAGACGATGATGCAGAAGCGAACAAGGCAAACGTACTAGATTCTATTGCAACCATTACTGGCACCAACACAACCGCGCTTGTTGGTTCTAGCGGATTATCTGTTCAGTATGCCATTATGATGGGGCTTGTGCATCACGCCCTAGAAAACCACAAGGGAAAGGCAATCAAATTTATTGTTCCTCCAAATTGCTATGGTGGTACAAATGACCAAGCCAGGCGTGTTGCTGCTTGTATTGATGCTGTTGAAGTAGTGGATTTACCAGTGGATGGTGACCATGATATGGTACAAAGCATTGATACGGTTTTAGATAAAGTCGCCAATGAAGATGCCATCCCTTACATCATAGCCGAAATACCTACAAACCCTAGAGTTGAAGTTCCTGAACTTATAAAACTAAAGGCCGCTTTAAGTGCAGTCCGTAAAACGGCAAGTGGCGAAACGGCCATCGACCCCGTTTTCATTTTAGATCAAACCTTTTGTCCTAATGTTCACTTTTTAGGTGAAGGCGAAATCCTCTCAACCGTAAGGACCATTTCATACGTAAGTGGGTCTAAATTCCCTAGTGGTGGGCAATGCACCGCTGGCTACTGCGTAGGAAATAGCAAAACGGAAGCTTTGATGAGCAAAATAGCATTGCATTTAAAGCTTTGCGATAATCAGGCTACACAGCTTCAGTATAAACTATTAGCAAAGCAATTGCCATCAATGAATAAACGAATTGCTGATGCTTACAAGAACACACGTGAATTTGTAAACTTCATCACCGATACATTGCCAGAGGCAAAAATCAATTTTGTTTCCGAAGAATTGGCTGCTCAAGGATTTACACCATCCGTATTTTCATTAGACCTTCCTACCAAAGGCGATACAGATGAAGAAAGAGAAGCTTACAAAAGAGCCTTAAATCTTAAATTGATTGATTTAATGATTACTGAAATCCCGAATGAAAGCAAGTACTGCGTGAGTTATGGGCAGCTAAACGGGTGTTATTGGACCATACCTGCAACATCTACTCAAGGAACGACTAAAGAGGGAGACAAAGACTATATAGCCCGTGTAGCCCTTTCTCCTAATATAGATCTTGAACTCCACAAAAAAGTCTTTTTAGATTTTGTCGGAAGTATTTAAAGAAAAGTAACGGAAGCTGATTACAGTGTAGAATGCTATGCCACTATACAGACGTTTTCCAAAACGATACACCAAAAAGTAAATGCCAAAATTCACACAGGGTAATATTTCTATCAACTACAGGGTTTACGGAACTGGAAAACCACTCATCCTTCTTCACGGGGCAATTGTCAATTTCGACTTTAACTATGTTAAACCTGGTTGGGTTGAAACGTTAACCAAAAATGGATTTCAAGTAATCGGCATTGATTTTCGAGGTTATGGCGAAAGTGATAAGAGTAACGACCCCAACTTTTACGGAACTGAAAACTTCTCAAAGGATGTCATTAACCTGATTAATCATTTGCAATTAGAAAATGTTGGGCTCATCGGATATTCAATGGGCACCGTTATAGCGCTTGATTTGCTACACAAGCACCCGGAACATTTTACCAAAGCCGTTTTGATTGCTACTGGAAATGGACTAATGGGACTACCACCATTTATACTTGGAGATCTACTGCCCAATATGGCAGAAATACTTTCCTTCGAAACGTTTCCGAGCCATTTACCAAGTCACATATCCGCTTATTGGAATTTTCTAAATCAAGCCGGATTAGAAAGAGAAGCTATGGTGGCTTTTAGCCGCGGTAGTTACCCACCTCTCACTCCAGAAGACGTTGCTAAAATTGAGACTCCAACCCTCATCATAAGTGGTGAAAAAGATTTGGTTCTAGGAATAGGTCAAAAAGCTGCCCAAACGTTGCCTAATGGAACGTATTTAGAAATCGAAGCTGCTGATCATTTTACATTAGCGCTACTGAAAGAAGCACATCAGTCCACCGTTGATTTTTTCCTGAAGGGTTGAAAAGAAAAAGCTGAATTCAATTCGAACTTTTAGCTAAAAATTGGGCTTTAGTTGATAACAGGCCTGGATTATGTCAATATGGAATATCTAGCCCTAAGCAAAAGAGATTTTGCATACGAATAGCACTTAACCGCAACCATGAGTAAAGACAAAAAAACGGTATCCTTTAGCTGGGCGTTCAGAGAATACATTTGGCCGCGCAGAGGAATGCTCGGAGTTGGGCTACTCCTCATATTAATTCAAAGTGCGGCTGGCTTAGTTGCGCCTTACGCAAGTCGTTTCTTATTTGATGACATCATTCCTAATAAAGACATTAGTGGCCTTTGGCTACTTATAGCCGTGGTGGGGTTCTCCATTCTAGTACGTTCGATTACATCTTTCAGTATTACACGGTTACTAAGCGTACAAGCGCAGCACATGATTTCTCAAATGAGGGTTCAAGTTCAGAGTAAGCTCATGAAGTTGCCCATCGGGTTCTTCGACAATCACAAATCTGGCGCATTGGTTTCGCGTGTAATGAGAGATGTTGAAGGTGTTCGAAACCTTGTAGGAACAGGGTTTGTGCAACTAATTGGCGGTACCATAACCTCCATCGCTTCCATCTTTCTATTGGTACAAATAAGTCCAATAATGACTGTATCTGTCTTGATTCCAGTAATCATTTTTGCTGTTGTTATGCTAAAGGCTTTCGGCTATGTACGCCCCATATTTAGAGAGCGAGGTAAGATTAATGCACAGGTGCAAGGCAGCTTAACAGAAACCTTGGGCGGAGTGCGGGTTATAAAAGCATTTAATGCAGAAGAACAAGAAAACGCCAGCTTTGAGAAAGGTGTCAATCGCTTGTTTGAAAACGTAAAAAAGAGCTTAACAGCTAACGCCATTATAGGTAGTTCATCAATCTTTTTAATAGGCCTTGCCTCTACTGGCATTATGGGCATTGGCGGTTACTTTATGATGGGAGAAACACTGACAATGGGTGAGTTTCTATCCTTTACCCTATTGCTCGGGTTTATGATTGCTCCCATTACGCAGATGGGAAATATTGGAAGTCAACTTACGGATGGCATGGCAGGCTTGGATCGCACGCAGGAGTTGATGAACATGAAGGAAGAAGATGATCCTGACGTTAGAACGGAGTTTTTGAAAGACGTTAAAGGAGATATTGAATTCCGAGATGTTTCTTTTAGCTATGAGGAAAGCAAAGGAGTGTTGCATAACATTTCTTTCGAAGCTAAACCGGGCAGTGTAACAGCTTTGGTTGGTTCGTCAGGTTCTGGAAAATCTACAATTGCTGGTTTAGTAGCAACGTTTTTAAATCCTGAATCTGGTAAAGTGACCATCGATTCAGTTGATATTTCCACGGTTAATTTGAGTAGTTACAGAGAACATCTCGCTGTTGTACTACAAGACGATTTTCTCTTTGAAGGAAGTATTCGAGAGAACATTCTTTTTCCTAGACCAGATGCTACGGAAGAGGAACTTCAAGAAGCGGTTATAGGAGCGTATGTAAACGAGTTCACAGATCGGTTTGAAGACGGACTGGAAACCATTATTGGCGAAAGAGGTGTGAAATTATCTGGTGGACAACGCCAGAGAATTTCTATCTCAAGAGCTATTCTGGCCAATCCGAAAATCATTATTCTGGATGAGGCAACATCCAATTTAGATACCGAAAGTGAGTCCTACATTCAGAAAAGTCTGAATGAACTGATGAAGAATAGAACAACATTCGTTATTGCCCACAGGCTGAGTACAATTCGTAAGGCAGACCAGATTTTAGTTATTGAAGAAGGAAGGATTGCGGAACGCGGAACGCATGATGAATTATTAGCCACTGAAGGAAGATATCATGAATTGCACACCTATCAGAGCAGGATATAATTAGGTAATCGAGAACGACATGGGGAACATCTCAAATAGAGCGTTAATTAGTCGGCTATATAGTTCTGCCGATCAACAACTAGAGGATGCTGAATTTGATGCCGAAAGTTGGTCGCAATGGTATCATGCTGTTCAAGAACTCACTGGGCCTGAAAAGATGGTTTATGTGATAGTGAAGCTAAATCAAACCGTAACAAATGGTGGTTTTGCAGAATTTTACGAAACCTCATTTGGGGTGTTTGCTCCCGAAATAATTCATGCGCTTAACGAAATTAAGGCGGTAGCAACTGCTAAAATTGTTTCTAGCTCTTTGCCAGTTGTAAACCCAACCGGACTTTTGGATGAAGCTTACAAAGGGCTTGTTTTCAAGCTTCAGCTATCTGAACAACAACGGACGCAACTTTATTCTCACGATATTCGATACGACCAACTAGACGGCCACGAGAATTTAGAGGATTTACTAGGAGCGTATTTACAAGAAGTGTTCAAATAATGGAAATTGTCAGTAAAATATTGATTGGCTTAATAGCCTTTATTCATTGCTACATTTTGTGGTTTGAAATGTTTGCGTGGGAAACTAGAGGAAGAAAAGTCTTTAAGAATTTCCCGAAAGGAATTATTCGGACAAACAAAAACGCTGGCGGCTAATCAAGGTCTGTATAATGGCTTTTTAGCGGCAGGGTTAATCTGGACCTTTTTCATTCAAAACGCAGAGTGGAACACATACGTCTCTCTGTTTTTCTTGAGCTGCGTTTCTATTGCAGGTATTTATGGAACTTTCACAGCAGACAAGAAAATCTTTTTTGTTCAGGCCATGCCC
>DMRV01000046.1 GCA_003456455.1 Flavobacteriales bacterium | reverse complement strand
CCCGAGAAAGCCAGTGGCCCCAGTAATGAATGCTGTTTTCAAATCAGATGGTATTTTAAGTCAAAGAGCCGCCAATTCTGACGCCCAACCCTGAAAAGTACGATTTCAGCTTTGATGTCTCCCCTTGAGCACGGCCTCAACATCACCAAGTGACTTATTCTTTGCTGAGAGCAAAACCAAATAGTGAAACATCAAATCAGCCGCTTCATTCAGAAATAGGTCATCATTGTCGTCTTTCGCTTCAATCACAATCTCTACGGCTTCTTCGCCTACTTTTTGCGCAATCTTGTTAATGCCTTTTTCGAAAAGAGAAGTTGTATACGATTTCTCGGATGGATTTGCTTTTCGGTCTTCGATAATGTGTTGTAATTGATGCACAAAACCGCTTGCATCGGCATTACCAAAACATGTATCGGTTCCCTTATGGCAGGTTGGGCCTGCGGGCTCTACTTGTATTAGAAGTGTGTCGTTATCACAATCAATCTGCATTGATTTGAGTGCCAAGAAATTTCCTGACTCCTCCCCTTTTGTCCAAAGCCTTTTTTTGCTGCGCGAATAGAAAGTGACTTTTTCTTCAATCTGCGTTTTCGCCAACGCTTCCGCATTCATATAGCCTAACATCAGTACCGTTTTGGTAGCATAATGCTGAATAATAACTGGCACCAATCCATCACCTTTGCTGAAATCTACGTTCATCTTACAGGAATTCCTTTTGTTCTTAATTCATTTTTTAGTTGCGTAATCGGCACTTCGCTAAAATGGAAAATGCTAGCAGCTAAGGCCGCGTCTACACCCGTGCTTTCAAACACTTCCGCAAAATGTTGAGCCCCTCCAGCCCCTCCAGATGCAATAACTGGAATATTGGTTATGCTGTCAATTTCCTTCAGTAATTCGATTGCAAAACCGCTCTTCGTTCCGTCATTTTCCATTGAGGTGATAAGGAGTTCTCCTGCTCCAAGATGCTCGGCTTCTTTTGCCCATTCAAATACGTCAATGTCAGTAGCCTTTCGTCCACCGTGGGTAAATACACGCCAATTGCCATCTACTTTACCTGCATCAATTGCAACAACAATACATTGATTCCCAAACTGCTGCGCGAGTTCTAAAATGAGTTCTGGTCGTTTAACAGCTGATGAGTTGATGCTCACTTTATCAGCACCAGCGGCCAGCAATTTTTCTACATCAGCAACAGAACTGATTCCACCACCAACCGTGAATGGAATGTTTATCTCCTCGGCAATATGGCCAACCAATTCTACAAATGTTTTTCGGCCTTCTACCGTAGCGGTAATGTCCAAGAATACGAGTTCATCCGCGCCTTGCTCCACATAAACCTTGGCTAGTTCAACCGGATCACCCGCGTCACGAATATCTACGAAGTTGACCCCTTTAACAGTACGACCGTCTTTGATGTCGAGACAAGGTATGATGCGTTTTTTTAGCATAGTTTCCGCAATTCTTTTAATGAGAACTTAGCTTCATAAATGGCTTTTCCGACAATGGCCGCATCGCAACCAATGGTTTTCAATTCCTTTAAATCATCGATGGATGAAACGCCCCCGCTCGCAATCAATTTCAGACCTTTGTTAGCGGCCAAAATCTGTTTGTAAAGTTCGATGGACGGACCTTCCAACATTCCGTCTTTAGCAATATCAGTACAGACCACGTATTCAATTCCCTCTTGCTGATAAGCAGCTATGAATTCGATAGCGTCCAAACCCGAATCATCCAACCAACCGTGCGTTGCAATGCGACCGTTTTTGGCATCGGCACCAAGAATAATGCGTTTCGAATCAAATTCTGAGACCCACCGAAGTACGGTTTCCCGGTCATTCACGGCAATGCTACCTGCGGTTATTTGCTTGGCTCCAGAATTAAAAACAGTCTTAACATCTTCGGTGGTTCTTAAGCCACCACCAAAATCTACTTGTAATGATGTTTTTGACACGATGCTTTCTAACACTTTCCAACTGACAACCTTTTTGGCTTTTGCACCATCCAAATCAACCAAGTGTAGGTACTTCAAACCTGCATCTTCAAACTCCTTTGCGACTTCCAACGGGTTTTCGTTGTACACCGTTTTTTGGTTGTAGTCTCCTTGCGAAAGACGCACACACTTTCCTTCAATAATATCTATGGCGGGAATAATTCTCATAGCTCCAAAAAGTTTTTGATGAGCTGCTGACCAATCTCAGCCGATTTCTCTGGATGAAACTGAACCGCATGAAAATTGTCCTTCTGCAAGGCCGCAGAGAATGGCAGAATGTAATCGCATTGAGCGGTGGTCTGAGAACCCAATTCTGCGTAATAGCTGTGCACGAAATAGAAGTCATCAGATGAATCGATACTGGCAAATAGCGCCCCTTTCAATTCCGAACAATTGTTCCATCCCATGTGCGGCACTTTCAGTTTGGAAGTTGGAAACCGTTTCACGTTTTCATTGAAAATCCCAAGACATTCCGTGTCACCTTCTTCCGAGTGCTTGCACATTAACTGAAGCCCAAGACATATCCCAAGAAAAGGTTGATGCAAGTTTTTGAGCACTTCATCCAAGCCGCGTTCTTTCAAGTACCGCATAGCCGTGCTAGCTTCTCCAACGCCAGGGAAAATCACCTTTTCTGCTTCGCGAAGCTGCTTCGGATCGTCTGTAACTACAGCATCAACACCCAAACGATGCAAGGCATTTTGTACCGAACGAACGTTACCAGCATTGTATTTAACGATGGCTATCATAGCACACCTTTGGTTGATGGCATAGCACCATCTTCAGTTTGTGAAACCGCCATGCGAATAGCCCGCGCCCATGCCTTGAAAATCGCTTCAATCTTGTGATGTTCGTTCTGGCCTTCAGCTTTAATATTCAGATTACACCGCGCTTTATCGGAGAAAGATTTAAAGAAGTGCGAGAACATTTCAGATGGCATTTCTCCAATTTTCTCTCGCTGGAAATCGGCTTCCCAAACGCACCA
>DMRV01000414.1 GCA_003456455.1 Flavobacteriales bacterium | reverse complement strand
ACCGCATTCATATAGATTAATAACCCTAATTGTTTACGCTGAATAGAATGCGTGCATTGCTTTTTGTTGATTTGCGTTAACTTTGTCATCCCCACAAGAAGACAACCCCAATGGCTTCCATTTTCTCTCATGCAATTGCTGCAACAGCGCTTGGTACGGTAAGATATCCCAAGAAGGAAGTGTTCAAATACTTCGCATTAGGTATTTTCTGTGCTTCGTTTCCAGATATGGACATCATCATGTTTAAACTGGGCGTGCCGTACGAGCATCCTTTTGGCCATAGAGGGTTCTTCCACTCCATCTTCTTCTGCTACTTACAGGGGTTGTTCATTGTAAGAATCTTCTATCATGAGCACAAATTCATGAGCTTTCAAGCACTAATTACCGGGTTCTACTTCTTCTGCTGCGGGGTTTCTCACGGTATTTTAGATGCAATGACTAATGGCGGAAAAGGTGTAGCTTTCTTTGCACCGTTTAATAATACACGTTATTTCCTCCCTTGGCGACCTATTCAGGTTTCGCCTGTAGATGTAGAGTCATTTTTTGGAGAATGGGGAATGCGCGTGCTCCATAGCGAACTTTATTACGTAATGATTCCTTCGTTCCTACTTATGCTGGGAATGTTTGCAGTTCGGAGGTTCTCGAAAACAGTTTAATCAGCCCTCAGCAACTTCTAAAAGCTGAATTCTGTTCCGCCCCAACTTCACCAGCTCATTCCGTTCCATTTGCTTTAGAATACGGGAGATTACCTCGCGGGATGAGTTCAAATCAACCGCAATTTCTTGATGAGACATATGAATCTCAGACGCATTCAATGAGTTAGACTTATCGTTAAGGTATTTCAGCAAACGCTCATCCATTCTATGAAAAGCAATGCTATCTACCGCATCTAGCAATTCTTCAAACCGCATACGGTACGTGTTCATTACAAAGCTGCGCCAGTCACGAAATTTCATCCATTCATCCATAAACTCAACTGGAATGGTTAGCATAGTTACTTTTTCTTGCGCAACAGCTCTAATCTCACTTCGCTTAAAAGCCATACAGCAGGTTAAAGACATGGCACAGGTTTCTCCAGGTTGCAAATAATACAGCAACAGCTCGTGGCTCTCTTCATCTTCTCGCATCACTTTTACCGAACCCGAAATAATCATAGGAACGGTGTTGATTTTAGAACCAATGTCCATCAACAGGTCATCTTCCTCGACCTCTACGTAGGTGGCATGTTCTTTTATACCTTCTACCAAATCTGTATCTAAAATAGTTGGAAAGTGATTACTCAGAAGTTCTTCTATAGATGCGCTCATACGGCAAAAATAGCACATTGATTCGGCTCGTGATTTGTTAATTTGCAGCCCAAATCGAATCCCATGAGCGCAGTCCAAACAGTTGTATTGAATGCCACACAGGTTAGTCAGAAAATAGACCGCTTGGCTTTTGAAATTCATGAGAACACCTACAACGAGAAGGAGATTATTATTGCAGGCATTGCAGGCAATGGATTCAAATTGGCAGAACTGCTAGCACAGCGTTTAGCCAACTTTTCAGATATAAAAGTGAACTTGGTTTCGGTAAACGTGAACAAGAAAGACCCATTAGCTGTAGATGCTTCGGTTGCATTGGAAAAAGCAAATGCAGAAGACAAGGTGGTTATTCTGGTTGATGATGTTTTAAACAGCGGAAAGACGCTCATTTACGGCATCAGACATTTCTTACAGGTTCGCCTAAAGGCCTTACGCACCGTAGCGTTGATAGACAGAGACCACAAGCGGTTTCCCGTAAAAGCAGATTACGTAGGCTTGGTACTTAGCACCACGTTGCAAGAACACATCCGCGTAGAGCTAGAAGGCGAAATGGCGGTCTACTTGGAGTGACTCACCATTCCCGCTAATTCTTCAATATCCAGATTTACTCCGTTTATCGTCCACTGTGCACGCGAATAGAAAGACTCACGTTTCTTTAGCTGAAACGTCACTTTATCCAACATCTTCTCGTTAGTCAAACCTTTAAGAATAGGTCGTTCTTGTTTGCTCTCTTGCACTCTATCTACAACTGCCTTTGGTGTCATTTGTAAGTACACGGTTACACCAGCTGCATCCATTTCATCCATGGACTCAAAGAAGCAGGGCGTTCCTCCTCCTGTAGCCATCACGAAATTATCCTTGCCAATCCATTTTCTGAGTTCAGTTTGTTCCAGTTTACGGAACCCCTTCTCCCCTTTTGCTTTAAAAATCTCTGGAATTGACATGCCAGCCGTTTTTACAATTTCAGCATCCAAATCAACCGATTCAACTCCTAAGTTCTTAGCCAGTTTTTTAGCCGCTGTAGACTTACCGCTGGCCATATATCCTATTAAAAATACTTTCATGTATCAGTTACAGTTTTCATATTTACAGTTTTCATATTGTGTCACCCTCAACTCGTTTCAGGGTCTAAGTCTGTTGATTATAGATGCTGAAACGAGTTCAGCATGACTCGGTTTGTTGGTTTTAGGTATAAAAGTCAATCACCTCTTTTCTCTCCCCTTATTCCTTTATCCTCTTCCCTACTTCGGCAGTTCGCCTTCTTTTTTAATTGCTTTGATTACCATCTTATCTACAAACCCAGGAAGCAATTTGCTGAGATAGTATGATAGTTTTCCTTGGGATGTAAGTACAACCCGCTTCTTCCTGTTCTTAACACCGTTAAAAATATGGTTAGCCACTTCTTCCGAACTCATCATTTTCTTTTCATCCCTAGGAGATTCTCCTTGGCCACTGCCATCCGCCACCAATGCCGTTTTGCGAATGTTGCT
>DMRV01000134.1 GCA_003456455.1 Flavobacteriales bacterium | reverse complement strand
CCAGCACGGGTATTCTCAAGAAGGTAGTTGATGTTTTTATTCTTCTTGCTGTAGATGTATAAAGCTAAAGGTTTTTCTCTCGAATTGACTTCTGCTATTACTTCGTCTAATGAATTGAAAGTGAATATGGGCATCACAGGGCCGAAAATCTCGTTGGTCATCAAAGTCGATTCCTTAGAAACGTTGGTCATCACCGTAGGAGGAATGAAATTCTGAGCTTCGTCTACTTTTCCTTCAGATTCAATAGTAGCTCCTTTGCTTACAGCATCATCAATGTATCCTTTTACGCGGTTGAAATGATGACGGTTTACGATACGCGCATATGAACTTTCTTCAGAAACGTTTTCAGTATAAAACTTCTTGATGTACTTGTTTACTCCTTCAACAAACTCAGTCTTTTTACTCTCGTGCACAAAGACGTAGTCTGGAGCAATGCAGACTTGTCCGTTGTTGAGGCATTTTCCCCAAGCTATTCTTCGGGCTGCCATATCTATGTTGGCTGTTTCATCCACGATAGTAGGGGATTTCCCCCCTAGTTCTAGTGTAACTGAAGTCAAATTTTTCGCGGCAGCTTGCATCACTATTTTCCCAATACTCGGAGCACCGGTAAAGAAGATGTGATTAAAAGGTAACGCTAAAAGCTCTGTGGATGTGTCTTTTCCTCCCTCAATTACCGCTATTTCATTCTGGTTAAACACCTCAGCTAATAACTCTTTCATTAAAGCGGAAGAATGAGGCGTTACCTCAGATGGCTTAATAATAACTGTATTACCAGCAGCAATAGCAGAAACCAATGGGCCAAAAGTGAGGTTGAAAGGAAAATTCCACGGAGAGATAATTAGCACTACACCTTTCGCCTCGTACTTTATGTAAGAGCTTGACCCTATTAGGGCTATAGGCGTAGAAACGCGTTCATCTTCCATCCAATTAGACAACTCTCTTCTGGCGTGCTTGATCTCCGTAGTGATAGGGTACACTTCGGTCAAATCCACCTCGCTTGGGTGCTTTTTATAATCGTTGTACAACGCCTCTTTAATTCGAGGCCTGTATTTTTCTATCGTTTGATGAAGCTTTTTAAGCTTTGCTCTTCGCTCGGCTACACTGGTGTTTCCCACCTTCAGGTGATTCTGTTGCTGTGCTTCGAAAATCTTATGAATTTCAGACACCCGTGCCTCTTGTGGGGCTTCTAATACTGCTGTTGCCATAACGATGGTTTTAGTTGATTAATTCAATTCTTTCTTTAAAATCTTGCCTGTTGCACTCATTGGTAATGCATCCATAAATTGGATAATCCGAGGGTACTTGTAAGACGCAATGTGTTCTTTAGTCCAATCCATTAGAGCGCTTTCCGACAGTTCAAATCCCTTGTTAAGCACAACGCAGGCCTTTATTTCTTCTCCAGCTTCTTCATCTCGCACGCCTATTACAGCAACCATCGAAACAGCTTCGTGTTTCATCATTACCTCTTCAACCTCTCTTGGATATACGTTCAACCCTTTCCGAATAATCATCTCTTTGGTCCTGTCCACGATGAAGAAAAAACCATCCTCATCTTTTACCGCAACATCGCCTGAATGCAGCCATCCATTCTTCAACGTTTCCTTGTTGGCTTCAGGTTTATTGTAATATCCCTTCATCACATTATGGCCTCTGTACACCAGTTCGCCTTTTTCTCCTGTCGGGACTTCGTTGCCTGAATCGTCTACCACTTTTACTTCAACACCCCAAACTGGAGTACCCACACTCCCGGGCTTACACCCAAATTCTTTTTGATTGAAAGTGACAACAGGAGAGCCTTCTGACATTCCGTATCCTTCTAGAATAGACACATTGAATTTCGCTTCGAAGTTTTCTAAGACGTTAACTGGTAGCGCTGCCCCTCCCGAAACGCAAGTCTTCAAGTTTTTCGCTATTGATTTGAGGTCGAACTTGGTATTATCATAGCTCAGCAAGCCCCAATACATAGTAGGAACTCCCGCAAAAATGCTGATGCTGTGTTTCTGCATTAATCCAAGCACTTCTTCGGCATCAAATCGGGGAAGAAGTACGCTTGTTGCTCCTTTGTAGATGCCAGAATTCATCAATACCGTCATCGCAAAAATGTGGAAGAGCGGCAATACAATCAATTGTTTGTCTTCTGTTTCGAGGTCAAGAATTCCGTTGGATATGATCGCGTTATGAATCAAGTTTGAGTGAGTTAACTCAGCACCTTTTGGTCTCCCTGTTGTACCAGATGTGTAAATGATTACTGCGGTGTCATCAGCAGATGTTTGAACAGTTTCAAATTCAGAAACCTGATTAGCCATTAGTTGACCCATTGTTTTCACTCCTTCAATGGGTGAAGGGTCCGCAGGCTGAGCCGTGATAATGTAGAGCTGTTCGCATTCCGAAGCTTCTTGAAAACCAGCTAACCCTTCTTGAGCCATTGGCAATTCTGAAGTGCCTTCAAAACAGAAGTAGGCTTTTGCTCCAGAGTCTCGCAGGTGGTAAGATATTTCGTCTCTTTTGAGAAGAACAGATAATGGAACTACGATGGCGCCCGCTTTCAGAATCCCGAAATACAAGATTGGGAAATAGGGCAGGTTCAAACAGCTTAATGCAATTCTGTCACCTTGTTTAATGCCCGCCTCTTTTAGTCCATTCGCTATTTGGTTAGCAGCCCCATTGATTTGAGCAAAGCTGAAGTGGTTTTTAGCATAAATGAATGCATCCTTCTCCGAATATTTTCGTGCGCTGTCTTCTAAAACTGTAGAGAGATTAAACATTGGGTAGTTTGAGTTTGCGTGTTGAAGAAAGGTAGGTTTTAA
>DMRV01000392.1 GCA_003456455.1 Flavobacteriales bacterium | reverse complement strand
TTCTCGTCCCAAGGAACGAAATGCAAATTTTCTTCCTTCACGTTGAAATAATCCATCAATTCTTCAAACAGTTCGTCTTCAGATAAGTCAGGGTTTTCTACAAATACCTTGTTGCATAAAATCACTCTATCGGCCCAATTGGTCACATTGCCTCCATCCAAATTGATGTTTGACTTTATTGGCTTGATACGTATGGATTTGCAAATAGAATCCACATTGGAAATTGTTGCCCTGTTTTCTGGAGAGTCCATCAGATAATCGGGTTCATACCGAAATTGGATAAACTCGTTTTGCTGAGTTTGGATTGGCATGTAATCCATTGCCCAAATGTCTTTTGTATCGGGAAGTAACTCGAACGGAATACCACATTCATTCAATACGGCTTCAAAGCGTTTGAAAAATTCTGGATGTTGTGTTGGAAGTAAATCAGATAAATAAAGGAAATTGGTTTGGTGGTCGATTATCATTTTGAGAGCCTATTTTCTATTTCAGTTCAACCGTAAAATTGGCAAACATTGGCCAATGGTCTGAAAGCGGAAGTGTATCGTTTCCTTCATAATAAAAACGTTCATCATCCACCTGAAAAAGAGTTGGTGTAATCAGAATGTCATCACTACTTCGATAGAAGATTTTATCCACGCGTTCACACGAAGCGGAGGTTCGCGAATCGCAATCCTTCAATGGTTCAGGGTTTAAGTCTGGTACATCTCCATTACGCACCAATTCTACCCAAAGATCCTTTAATCCAAAATTGAAAAACGCTTGAACGGAATCGCCATCGCGTGTGTATCGGCTGTTAAAATCACCCATAATGATGATTGCTTGTCCTTCGGAATGTTGCGCGATATGATTACAGACTTGCTTAATATTTCCTCTTCTGGCTGCGAGTGATTCTGCAGAACCGCCCGCGTTGCAATGCACGTTGTAGAAATCAATTGTTTTTCCTGGAAGAACTTCAATCTGTGAATAGTAAAAACCTTTTGGAGTAAGGCAGTCCGGGCCCGTACAATCTTCCCAAGCAAACCGCTCAACGTTAGAAATTGGGAAGCAAGAAAGTGTATTAACACCGTCACCATCAGGTACGCAACCCGTGCTTTCTGTTCGATACGGATGGTTGTCGAACAACAACAACGAGTCGTGATAACAGAAATCTTCTTGAACATGAACAATGCAATATTCATTAAGTAATCTGCTAATGTGAGAAGTGTAGAGTTCAGGGTTTGACGAAGACAAGACCTGTGGTAATCCGGCAATGTTGTAATTCAATACGGAAATATCACGAGCGGTGATTTCATCCTTTTTGCAGCTTGATAGGGCAAAAGTTAAAGCCAATAAAATTCCAAAATATGAGCGAACCGAATACTTCATTGAAAACAAGTTAAATTGAACTATAAAGCTAACTTCTTCTAACGTTTACGGATAAACAGAAGATTTCCTACTTTTCGTCATTCACTAATTTACCTCAAACCAACGAATATGGCGCATAGAATTGGCGTATTGCTTTCCGGAAATGGCGTGTATGACGGATCAGAAATTCACGAGAGTGTTTTTACACTTTTGGCAATTGATGAGAATAGAGGAGAAGCGGTTTGTATGGCGCCCAATATTGATCAACATCATGTGGTAAATCACATCTCTGGGGATGAAATGCCAGAAAAACGTAATGTGCTGATTGAGGCCGCACGTATTGCTCGAGGAGCGATATCAGATTTGGCTGAAATCTCGGTTGAGAACCTAGATGCGCTGGTAATTCCTGGTGGTTTTGGTGCGGCTAAAAATCTGACCAAATGGGCGTTTAACGGACCAGATGGTGAAATTGAACCTGATGTAAAGCGCATTATCTCTGAAATGGTAAAAGCCGGAAAACCAATTGTTGGCATTTGCATGGGACCAACGGTTATTGCAAAAGCACTAGAAGGTGCTGGTTTGAAGGAGCATTTATCTGTTGGCACTACCGAAGAGGCTTCTCCGTATGAAATAGACGATATAAGTAAGGGATTAGAGAAAGCAGGAGCTGTTGCTGAAATGAAATCTATAAATGAGATTTCGATTGATGAAACTAACAAGATTATTTGCGCACCAAGTTATATGATGGAGGGTTCAATTACCGATGTTCGAAACAACATTAAACAAGGAATAGACGAATTGTTTGAAATGTTGGAATCGTAATGCGCATGGACGTACGCTCTCTATATTTTGTCTCGTTCCTCATTCTTCTTGCATCCTGTGCGAAAACTCCCGTTTTCAATGGAGATTACACTAAAATAGAGGTGGCACCTGGTCCAGAAGACATTGCACTGGACACAATCCAAGGAATGGAGCGTATCATCGCTTCGTGCTCTGAAAGACGAACTTCCGACTATAGTAGAAACGGCTTTTACGATTACAATATCGCAACACGGGAAATCACCAAACTACCCATTGAAGAGCTGCCAGAATCTGTGCAGTTAAGGCCCCATGGCATCGACATCGCGCTGGTTAATGGTGTTAAAACGCTTTACTGCGTAAACCATGAAAAGAACGCTGAAGATTTTCCTCCGGCAGGTAGACAAAGCATTCTTGTATTTGAACTGTTGGATGATAAAGTCGTTTTCAAAAAACAGTTAACCAATCAACTTATTATCTCCCCTAATGATGTTTGTACCGATCACAAAGGCGGTATTTTCGTTTCCATCGATAGTGGTAAAATCAACAGTAAATGGGAAAAGTTGATGGCACTCAAGCGTAGCTTTGTACTACATTTTGACGGAACCAGTTGGAAGGAGGTCGGAGATAAACTACGGTATGCAAATGGAGTAGGAGTCAAGAACGGTCGTATTTACATCAGTGGAGCGCAAGAGAAAAATATATTCTCGTACAAAATTGATGCTGACGGTTCGTATTCAGAGAAGCAGGAATATCCAACAATGAAGGGGAATGACAACATCACTTTTGTTGATGACAAACTTGTTACCACCGCACATTTAGATTTTCTCAAATTTCTGAAGCACGTAAAGCATGCAGACGAACCTTCGCCTTGCACAGTATATTCAATGGACTTGAATACCCATAAAATTGATACACTTTACCTCGACAATGGAAGCATAATGAGTGCTGCATCAACAGGGCTTGTCTACAATGGAAACCTTTACGCTTCCCAAATTTTTAACGATTTCATTCTTGAAATCCCTCTAGCAAGATAAGTAGCTATGATGAAAATCATTTAATGTATGTTTAAACATTGACCATATATTTGGGTTGTGTTTAAATGTTTGCAAGCACAAATGAGATGAAATTAGAAGACGAAATCAGACAAGACAAAGGATTTAAGAGCCAACAGCAAAAGGCAATGGTGAATATTTTTTACACCGAAGGCTGGCTCCGTAATCGTCTTTCCGAAACGCTTAAACCCCATGACCTTACTAGTCAGCAATACAACGTCCTGCGTATTCTCCGGGGTAGTAATCCGAAACCAATGAGTACTTCTTGTGTAAGAAGCAGAATGCTCGATAAGATGTCGGACGTATCTAGAATTGTTGATCGCCTTTTTAAAAAAGCCTTGGTAGATAAGCAAGTCTGTAGCACCGATAAACGATTGGTCGATGTTTTTATCACTGAGGCTGGTTTGACTGTACTGGATAAAATTGACGAATCTGTGGATGGAATGGATAAAATGTTCACTTCGATTACAGACGAAGAAGCGGCTACGCTAAATGAAATTCTCGATAAACTTCGAGATTAAATTTTTTCTTTTTTCTGCTTAATGTACGCTCGTATTCGGGCCTCCAATACTTCCAAAGGCATGGAGCCCTGTCCAATTAAAACATCATGAAATTCCTTGATATCGAACGCTTCTTTGAGTTCAGTTTGCGCTAATTCTCGCAATTCCAAGAATTTAATCTGACCAACTTTATACGCGCAGCCTTGCCCTGGCCAAACAATGTAGCGGTCAACTTCATCTTCAGCTTCGTTTTTACTTAAACCAGCATTGTCAACCATAAAATCAACGGCCTGCTCGCGTAACCATTTCTTATGATGAATGCCAATATCCGTCATCATCCTTGCAGTTCTGAATAGGTCTGATTGTAGTAGACCAATCTTATCCCATGCATCGTGAGTATCAGTCATTTCATGACCCAATTGTTCTGCGTACATCGCCCAACCTTCTGTATATGCTGTAAATGGAAGAAATCGTCTAAAAGTTGGAAGACCAGTTAATTCTGCCTGAATTGCTTTCTGCAAGTGATGTCCAGGAATTCCTTCATGATAAGCGAATGTTTTTGCTGAATTTTCGATTAAATTTTCGGCTTTCCATGTATTCACATACATTTTCCCATTTGTCAATGGCTCACCTCTTGGCGGAATGTAAAACGCTAAAGTTGAGTTGTTTGCTCGATATTCCGGAACTTCTAAAACAGTTAATTCTGTGTTTGGTAGTTGATTAAAATAGGCGGGAAGTAGTTTTGTAATACTGCTCGAAACAGAAGCAAAATATTCAACGGTTTCTAAACGTCCGATAGAATCAGTTTCGAATGTTTTTGGAGTAGTGTTAGTGGCAAGATTTTTCAAGATTTCTATTTCGCCTTTTAGTTGGACCATCTGCAATTTTCCAAGTAGGTAAAGGCTGTCTGGGTTAATGACTAAAGTGGTCTGCTGAAGCAAACAGCTACGGTAATACTCATCGCCATTTGGTAGTTGCCAAACGCCTGCAATGGCTAATGAACTGCGTTCTAACTGTAACAAGTATCTAGAAAGACGTTTGTAAGATGGAATTACGTTATTCTGAACAGAAAGGGCACATTCATCAAGATACCTTTGCGTCCAATCATTCTCTAAAAATCCAACAGAGTTTAACTTCTTTTCGAGGGAAGTATAAAATGGATTCTCTTTAACGGGAGAAGTGTAAAATGCATCACAGAAAGCAATAGCCTTTTGCAAAATATGAGTAGGCGGAATGATACCCAGTTTTCTTCTTTCCTCTAAGGCGTCTATCACGGTGCCAAACTTTTCGTCTACAACGCTAAGTCGATTTAGATAATGTTCTATATCAGCCTTAGATTCTATTGGTAACGAACCCATAAACTGCGGTAGTTCAAGATGCGCTCCAGAAATATGCGTAATCGGATAATCGTGGAACAGAAATGGCTCTGCGGCTACTCCAGTTTTTAAAAACCAATGAAACACATCATAGGAAACAATCTGTTGCGGGTTTAGTCCATTCTTTTCGTAGTCCTCTAGAATTTCAAGATTATCGCGTCCCACTTTAGCCATTCTGCGCGTGGCGGCTGGAGAAATATCTGTCAGTTCATCCTTATATCCCGAAAACCAAAAGGGTTTAAGAACGCCCGTTTGGCTCAAGGCTTCTGGGTCATCCCAAAGGAATTCAATATAAACGCGCTCGAAAAAAGTGTCAATATTGAATGGTTTGAACCAAATTAATTTCGCAAACCAAATCCCAAAAACGAGCAACATTACTGCAACAGCCGTTAACGATATGGTCAGTCCTTTTCGCATCTAGCTCAAAGTAAACAATTGCCAACCGAATGTGGTTTCTTTGCGAGACAATGAAAGTGGAAATAATTACAATTGGAGACGAGATTCTAATCGGGCAGATTATCGATACGAACTCGGCATGGATGG
>DMRV01000398.1 GCA_003456455.1 Flavobacteriales bacterium | reverse complement strand
TAATGAGCCAACCGAAAGCAATGGGATTCCCAAGCCATAACACAAACCTTTTGCAGCCGAAACACCAATGCGCAAACCTGTATACGAACCAGGGCCTTTTGAAACACAGACAGCTTCTAAGTCAGACGGCTTCAGTTCTGCTTGCTTGATGGCTTCGTCAATGTAAGTCACCAATTTTTCTGAATGGGCATACGATTGATCGTGGCTCTCTTTTAAAGCGAGTATTTCAGCGTTGCGAGAAATAGCTACCGAACAAGTAAGCGTTGAACTTTCTATGTAAAGAATAGTAGGCACGACTGTTTTCTTGAGTTGGCTTACCCAACATAGACAAAATAATGAACCTTTTGGCTGAGTTCAGATAAGGTTTATAACCTCCTACTCTTTTTCCTTAGCACTATACAAATCCTTCTTGCTCACAACCTCAACCTCATCTCCTGGCTTAAGTTTTTTGGAAATTGAGCGGTACGGTGCTGTAACAACTTTATCATCTAACTCTGCGCCAGAAAGTAGTTGAATAAACTCGTTGTCTTGAATGCCTGTTTTCACAACTTTAGCAACCGCTTTGCCATCGCTCACAACAAAAATAAGCTCAATTGCATCTTCCAGTTTTTCAGGTTTATCAACAGTTTCGGATTCGTCATCTTCATCAGAATCGGTCTCTTTACCCTTGCCTTTTCTTTTCGGTTTTTCTCCGTCACTTCCTTCTTGCAACTCCTTCTTACTCCTAGTAGTTACTGCTTGAATTGGTACCGAAAGAACATCTACAACCTGCTTGGTTCTAATGTCAACAGTAGCACTCATTCCAGGGCGGAAAGGAGATTGATCTGGTTGTTTTTCGTTGACCAACGTAGCGTACGAGTTTCTCAGTACCCTAACCTTCACTTCAAAATTGGTTATCTGATCGGTTCCCATTCCGGACGACATGGCAGAATTGGCAATATTGGTCACAATTCCCTTGAATGTTTTACCCAAATAGGCATCTACTTCAATATCGCAGGTGTCACTAAATCCTACACGGATAATGTCATTTTCATTTACCTCAACGGTAACTTCCATTTCATCCAAATCGGCAATGGTCATAATCTCAGAACCTTGCATTTGGGTGGTTCCAACCACGCGCTCTCCTTTCTCAAAATTGAGTTTAGAAATGGTTCCGTTTACTGGAGAATAAATTTCTGTTCTGGTAAGACTTTTCTGTGCTTCTTTTAATCCTGCTTGGGCGCTTTTCACTTGAAAACGGCTTGCTTCCACACTCTGACGAGCTGCTTCTACATCGCTTTTGGCAACTTCAAATTCACTTGTAGTTGCATCAAATTCTGATTGCGCCACAACTTTATCTTCAAACAGCTTTTTAGTACGATTAAAGTTGGCAGTAGAGTTAATCAATCTTGCATCTGACTGCGCTAAGCGCGATTGGGCATTTGCCAAATTTGCTTTGCTTGTATTAAGCGCAGCTTCTAATCGTTCCACATTTGATTGCTGAATGTCTGGATCAATCTTAACTAGTAACTGACCTTCAATCACCTTGTCTCCTTCTTTCACCGGCAATTCCATAATCTCCCCAGAAACATCTGGACTGATGATTACTTCTGACTCGGATTGAATTTTTCCGCTTGCAGAAACAGTTTCGACAATGCTCCGTTTGATGACTTCCTCAACCGCTACTTTCGTGGCTGTTTCGCCTCCAATCAGGCCTTTCTTTTTAGCAACAGTAACAACCACAAGTAGCACAACAACTACGGCCACTAGCAGTACAAGAATCTTATTTTTTTTCATTTGGTGGGGTCAAAGGTAATTGGTTTCCCTTGGTAGAAATCAAGCACCTTCATTTTGAATATGTAGTCATATTTAGAGCGTAACAATTCGGAACGCGAACGAGCCACATTATTGGATGAAGTATTGAACTCAAGCGTGTTCATCATTCCAACTTCGTAGCGTTGCTCGGCATATTCAAACGCTTTTTCCGTGGCGTTTACGCTTTTATCACTTGCATCGTATTGGCGTTTAGCAGCCTGCGCATCGTTGTATGCTTGTTGCACAGAAGAATACAACTGATTCTTCTGATCTTGCAGCTGCAATTCGGCATTCATTCTACCCAAACGTGCCTTCTTAACTGCAGTTCTGCTTTGCAAACCGTTGAAAATTGGAACACTTAAAGAAAGCCCTACACTTTCGCTAAGGTTACGCTCCATCTGATCTCCATAAGGAATAGGTGTTCTTTCAAATGTTGTAAAATCTATGTCTTCAAAAGAGCTAGAGAAAAATGTGCTTACCGAACCACTCGCACTCAAGGTTGGTGTGTAAGAAGCAAAAGCAATTTGTTCGCTTTTTCGGGCGCTCTCTAGCCTTGTTTCTCTTGCCTTTATTTGTGGCCAATTGTTAAGCGCGTGGTCGTAAACCGTGCCTACCGTTGTGGTTCCCAACTCCTCCATTGGCACGTCAGAATCTGGTCTTTTTATTCTAAAACTTTCGGATGCTTGGAGGTTTAGCATCTGCTTTAAAGCCAGCACCGAGGCGCTTAATGCATTCTCCATATTAATCACCTGTAGTTCGTTGGATGCCAACTGCGCTTCCACGTCAAATGCCATTCCTTCGGGAAGAGAACCGGCATCAACCAACTTCACGGTTCGAGCCAATTGCTCCGAAGTAATATCAAACTGATCTTGAGCGACTAATAACAACTCTTCGTTGAACATAACCTGCATAAATGCCGTGGCAATATTCATGCTTATATCGTTGCCAAGCCCTTGCACGTCATACTCAGCTGCAATCAAATCAAGCTGAGACTGTTTAAACGAGTTTAGCAATCGTAGGCCATTGAACAAAGTAACGTTAGAGCCAACTCTCCAATTATTTGAGTTTACCTGTTCGTTTACAAAAGCGTTAGTTCCTGGATCAATGTTTCGACCAAAGTTCATGTTAAAACCCCCACTCGCGTTGAGGTTTGGGAACATTTGAGCTAGGGACTGCGTCTTATCTAACCGTGCAGATTCTTGCTGCAAGGCTGATTGTTTTATCTGAATGTTGTTTTCTATTGCATAGCTAATGCAGCGCTCCAAGGTCCATTCTGCATCTGTTTGTGCTTGGCTATTCGTAACGCCAAGTACAAACACGAATGCCACAATAATGCTTCTATTTAAACTCATGCTTCCTGTTTTCACGAGCCAAAATTAACCAAATGAGTTCGGCACAAGGTGTCTTTAACTATCGTTGCTCATAATAATTGTTAAGCATACACATCAAGCACGGGGGCAGCTAATCATTCCATACAAATCTGTTTCGTTTTCTCGGTGTGATACAGGCGGTTTTCTACTTTTACCCATTACATGCTTCGGCTAATCCAAATCGTACTCCTTATTGTCCTGCTCACCGCTACTAGCGGAATGGCACAACACTACAATTTCAAGCAGTATTCTGTTGAAGAAGGCTTGCCAAGAAGTGGTGTTTATTGCTTGTTGCAAGATAGCCGCGGCTTTTTGTGGACAGGAACGGAAGGTGGAGGACTTTCCCGTTTTGACGGTAAAGAGTTCGTCACATTCACTATTGGTAATGGCCTTCCTGATAATACCATTCGCTCACTTTTTGAGGATAAGGCTGGTAACCTCTGGATTGGAACAGATGGACAAGGAGTTTGCCGATACGATGGACTCAATTTCAAAACGTTCACAACGGAAAACGGCCTTTCCAACGATTACATCCGCTGCATAACACAAGGAAGCAAAGGCGATATCTGGATAGGCACTTTCGGTGGTGGAATCAACCGATTACGATTTGAAAACGATTCCCTTTCTGTAACTGTTTTTGACAAAGACGGTCCGCTCAAAAGCGATAATGTACGTGCCAGTCTTGCCGATTCTAAAGGGAAACTCTGGTTTGGAACGGATGAAGGGCTTTGTTCATTTGAAAATGAAACCTGGAATTGCCTTACCAAAGATGACGGACTGCCACACCAACGTGTGCTTGTACTTTACGAAGATGAACTAGGGAACCTTTGGGTTGGAACTCAGCGTGGAGCAAGCAAAATGCTGGCTGATGGCTTTCAGAATTTCTTTGTGGAAGACGGCCTTGCTCACAACCGAATTCGTGGAATATCAGAAGATAATTTGGGCAACATCTGGTTCGGAACGCAAGACGGGGTTTCACGTTTCAACGGAAAAGAGTTCCTCACCTTTACGGAGAAAAATGGACTGAGTAATGATAGAATCCGGTACATCACCAAAGACCGATCGGGTAATATTTGGTTTGGAACATTTTTCGGTGGAATCTGTCGCTTTTCTGGCGAGGAGTTTATTCACTTTACCGAGGACGATGGCATCAGCAACAATCAGGTGCTTTCCATTTTCAACAACACTGATGGCGACCTGTGGCTGGGCACGCTTGAAGGCATAACAGAACTTAAACTAGTTAAAAACGGTACTTGGAAAGTGGAGCGCAATCCACTTGGGGACGTTTTTAACAAGCGTAGCATTAACACCATTGTTGGTGCGCCAAACGATGAAATATGGTTTGGCTCAGACGATGGAGTCCTCGTTAAAAAGAGTAAAGAAATCACGCAGTTAAATACAGATGGACAACCGTTAGAAGAAAACGTAAAAGCCATTTTAATTGAACCTGAAGGACATATATGGGTGGGTAGCGACCAAGGAGTTACGCGGTTTGAAAAGACCAAAAACGGGTTCGGTTTCAACCAAT
>DMRV01000315.1 GCA_003456455.1 Flavobacteriales bacterium | reverse complement strand
CCTTGCCACTTCCTTACTTGTAATAGGCTCCGCATTCGGCAGCTATGCCCAAGAAGCAAATTCACTCCTTTGGAAAGTGAGTGGCAAAGACATTACAAAACCGTCTTACATATTCGGCACCATTCACATGTTACCCGAAGACAAGTATTTCTTCACCGATCAAATGCAAGCTGCATTAACGGAAAGCGATGTACTGGCCTTGGAAGTTGATATGGACGTACCACTTTCTGAACAATTGAAAATGGCTGGTGAGATGATTATGCCTGATGGAAAAACATGGGCTGATTTCATGACCGCTGATGAGTATGCTGCTGTAAAATCTGCGTTTGTCGATTCGCTTGGTTTTAAAGAAAAGAAGGTTGACAAATACTCCAAAATCAAGCCTATTTACGTGAGCGGAATCATTCTCTCTGAACTGCTTGGAAAAGTGAAGATGTACGAGAAAGAGCTTACTTCATTGGCAAAAAAGGAAAAGAAAACCATTATTGGGTTAGAGACTTTTCAAGAGCAAATGGACATTGTGAATTCTATTCAGCTAGAAGACCAGATTGAAGACCTTAAAGAATCTACCGCAAGTATGGTTCGCGATTACAACGAAATGCTTGATGCCTATACTGAGCAGAACCTTGCTGAACTTGAAAAATTAGGCGAAGACAGTGAAGGCTTTGATAAGATGGAAGCAAAAATGCTAACCGACCGTAACGACCGCTGGATAAAAGCAATCCAAGAAAAGCTGTCAAATACCTCTACGTTTTATGCGGTTGGCGCAATGCACTTGGTAGGCGAAAAAGGACTGATTGAGCAGCTAAAAGCAGCTGGATATTCTGTTGATGCCGTGAATTAAAACGCCAACCAAAACTCAATTTTCTAAAGCTCCTCCAAGTTTACAACTTAGAGGAGCTTTTTCTTTTCGAGATTCGCAACTGATTTAAGTATGATTGACCAGATTTACAACAAGACTTCTGAGACCGTTTTAGAGGTTCTGACCCAACAGACGAAGATTAAGGAAGGCGGCATCTGTAATCCTCAAGAATACTTTGGCACTACATACCGCCTGTTATCTGGGATTCTGGGAGTTGTAGTGAACAACAACCTCAATTCAAAAAGCAACAGTCTCACCGAAACTTTCAACGAACTGCAAAGCACTCTGAGCAAAGAATGCGTGTTTACTTCGAATTACAACAATTCAACAGTTAGCGAACGAGCGGCACTTGAAAGCTTCAACAATTGGTTTGCTGTTCAGAAATACGGACGAATCAATTTATCCGACCTATACGAACGATTGTTGTTGCTTGAGTTTTCTATTCAGAATGAAACAATTGTTTCAAACGAAGAGAAACAAGGCGCGAATAATATTGGCTCATTCTACACGCCAGCTTCATTGGCAGATAAGATTGTTGAACTCACATTAGACGATTATATCCTTAGAAATACAGGAATTGAAAAGTTCGCGCCATCAGAAAAAACAATTGAACAAACGCAAAAAGTTGCTGAGTTGTTGAGAATCTCAACATTTGCCGATTACTCATGTGGAACAGGGAGTTTTCTGTTGGCAATTCTCAAATACTGCAAAAACCATGTTGATGCTTCCAAAAATTTACTTGAAACAGTTGCCCTAAACTTTCATGCGATTGAAGCAGATTCCCTATCACTAGAAATTGCAAAAATCCAAGTGCTTAATACGATTGGTGATTTCAGTCTCTATTCAGAATTGAGCAAAAAATTCATTCATGGAAACTCACTAATAGAACCAAGCACTGAATATCCTGTATATGATTTCGGCCATGAGTTCTACTACCACAATGGTTTGGCGCTTGAGCGAAATCAAATTCCAAAGTGCGATGTGATTGTGGGAAATCCACCGTGGGGAACGGTCGGGTTTGACCTGCCTTACCATTTCCACCTGCTTTACCCAGAACTGAATAAAATTGAAGACGAAACTGAACTAGAAACAGCCGTACAGAATCTAGTAGAAACACATGCGGATTTGTATGAGTGGCTACTGAAGCATGACGAAGCATCTGACCTAGCTATAGAAGAAATCTATAACGATAGTCGTTTTGAGCATTCCAGTATGGGCGGTTTACAAACCAATGTGCTTTTTACTGAATTATGTGATAGCCTAAGTACGAAAAAGGGAACTGTTGGTCTCCTTCTGAAAGGGTCTACGCTATCAGGTGCTATTAACAAGCGATTAGTGAACTATCTATCCGACCGAAATAGAATCAGCGCCCGATATGACTTCATTAACACCAATAAAATCTTCAATATTGATGCTAAGGAAGAGTTTTCCATCCTCATTCTAAGATTGAACAAATCAGAAGGTTTTACTTATAAAAGCAGTATTACGAAGTTGTCTGAGCTGTCTTAAGGCGGTCTTTTATCATTCCCTTTTTTCTGAAATACTTCACGCCATAATTAATTCCAAGGCCTCCTATCAATCCTGGAGCAACCCAAGGTAATACACCCCACATTCCGGGCAAATATTGCTCAACCCAAGTGTAAGCGCCAAAAACGAAGAAGGCGGTATAAGCGGCAATTCCACTTGTTAGCAGACCAACCATGTGGTCTTTGATTCTGTCCGTCTTTTCTGGGTCTGTTTTTCGGAGTTTCATAATATTCAGAATAGATGTTAGTCCGAGCCCACCAAAAACAAAGAGCAATACATTAGCTTCATTTCCGGCCCAAATTCCTTGAAAACCTAATGCTACCAATCCTAGGCTAAAAAAGAGAACAACAACTTCGTAAATCAATCTTCCGCGGAGACTGGATTTCAACTTGTCCTTTTTCAGTATTACCATTCCGTACCAAAGCGGATTGGCAGTAATAAGCGCTATGAAGCCAAGAAAACAGGCCATGAAGTATTTACCAATAATCACATTTTTCACGCTTAGCAAGGTGGCCGAAATCACGACAATCCACATAAAGAAAACGTAGCCTTTTCCTGCGATACGATGTCCCTTCCCTCCTTTCTTAAGAAAGACTGGGCGCCAGAAAAGAACCAGACTAATAAAACCTGATGAAATGTGAAAAAAGAGAAGCGTTTTAACGATGTTTTCCATTGTGCTTGAGTTTTGATTTCGACTCAAACGTATGTCATCCTTAGCTGGTTTTAAGAACGAAAGGGATGAATGACAAGCTTTGGTGATAGACTGCAAACCTTTGGGACGAATGTCAAACTCAGGGGATGAGTTTCAATCTAAGATTGCTCGAATCTCACCAATAAAGGACCTCGAAACAGGTACTTCTTCTTGCGGAATATCACGCAATTTGAGGCGTAATCCTTGGGCATTTCCGCTTACATTTTCAATGGCATCCACATTTACCAAGTAAGAGCGATGACAGCGAATGACCGAGCATTCTGAAAGTTGCTCGTCAACCGAAGCTATGGTTGCTCGAAGCATTTCCTTGTTCAATTTTCCATCCTTATAGAACCAAACGGTAACATAATTCTGCATGGCCTCTGCATACCGAATTTCTTCAGAACTGAGTTCAAAATTCTTACCCGTTGAATCGGTAATGCTGATTTGCATTGACGATGAATCATGCGGAATATGCACTCTATCATCTAGGGATTGAGCGTCTTTTTCATTCTCCTTTTCAGCACGCAATTAGACCATAATACCCGACAGTGCGACGGGGAATATTCCGATAAGCGAAGTATACCCAATCATCCGTAGTAAGTTAAAGTACCCCATTGCATTCCAGCCAGACATGTAGTTAATGAATAGGTAATTGCCTACCGCAATCCACACTATTAACAACATCGAATAGAACATCCACTTACCCAAATTCCATTTAGGGCCATGTGTTTCAA
>DMRV01000158.1:1636-3295 GCA_003456455.1 Flavobacteriales bacterium | reverse complement strand
TTGGCAAATGTTTACGTTTCCACTTTTGAAGGATTCGGTATTCCAATTATTGAAGCCTTTCAGTCGGGAGTTCCAGTAATTACTTCTAATGTGACCAGTATGCCGGAGATTGCTTCGGATGCTGCTTTGCTCATTGACCCTTTACAGTCTGAGTCTATTTCTGATGCCATGATTGCACTTGCATCTTCAAGTAAGCTTAGACTAGAATTAATTGAAAAAGGGCATGAACGAGCAGCGCTTTTTACTTGGAATCGTTCTGCAGGTCTTCTTTGGGAGAGTATTGAAAAGGCTGTTCAGTAATATTTATTTGAGGTATATTTCTGTCTAACCACCTTTGGCACGAATCATGTCAATACCTATGCATTGGTGGGAGAGGTGTTTACCTCGGTGGGCGGTGGTGGCTTTTAAAAGCCGAGGCCGCCCATCAAACCTCCAGCCATTCCGCGCATTTCGCTTTCAAAAACACCTTCGGCACTTTCTATAGCTTTGTTCGTGGCTATTACAAGTAACTCAGCAACTTCTTCGTGGTCTGAGTTTTCGTAGGTCTCTGTCGGAATAATAACCTCAATTATCTTTTTGTTTCCGTTAGCAACTACCGTAACTCCTTGGCATTCGCCTTTTACAGAAATGTGATTAAGTCGCTCTTTGGCATCGTCCATTTGCTCCTTCATCTGTTGGAGCTGTTTCATTTTATCAAACATGGTTATTGTTTTTCGGAGTCTTTGAGACTCTTAGAATTTTCAGTCAACACACGAATTCTGTGTTCAATGAGCTCATTCATCTCATCACCCATTTCCTGTATAGAAGGGTATTTACTTGTTGAAAGAATCTCAGGACAGTATTCCTCGATAGAGCGGTTAAGGTTTTCAACCTCTTCCATTATTTCTTTCAAAAGACTATCGCTTGACACGTCTTCAAAAGTATTGTGGAGCTACGTTTGGAGGAAGAAGTACACCAGAAAGATGTTAACAAACAGTTAACTATGAGTGCCACGGCATACCTCTAGAAAAACGGTTTTTCCAAGGATAAAGAGGTTCTCCATCTTCATTCAACAGTTTGCGCACATCTCCCTTTCTTATGGCAGGAGAACCTACTATGAATGAGAAATTGGCATAACTTTTAGTAATGACGGTAGCGGCTCCAATAAAACAGTTTTCTCCTATAGAAACATCACCAATAATTGAAGATTGGATACCTATTTGCGTGTAGTTTCCGATGCTCGGACCTTTTACGTTTGTGGTAGGAGGATGCTTATCGTTGGCAAGCACAACGCTTGGGTATATGAATACGAAATCTCCAATGGAACTGAATTGACAAACATGTACATCACTGTGGAAATGGCAGTGATTGCCAATTGTCAAATAGCCCTGTAGGTCGCAGTTGGTGCCAATGCCACAATTGCTGCCTATAACAGATTTTTCTCTAATTGTTACGCGATGCCCTGTTTGAAAATGGTCTCCAGTAAGAACATCTTCATAGATAATTGTGTGACTTCTAATGAGCGCATTTTTACCAATTATGGTTGGCTCATTTTTGTGTGAATCTGAAGTGTAGTAATCAGCTCTAGGTTCTCCAATCACACAGTCGTTTGCAATCACCGAGTTGTCGCCAATTACCACATTATCGTATATGGTTGTTCCATCACCAATTTGGACGTTT
>DMRV01000158.1:0-1539 GCA_003456455.1 Flavobacteriales bacterium | reverse complement strand
AAACCGATTCCTTGCCAATAACAAATGAAGCATCGGTAGCGTTTAACGGGAAGGATGCCCAGGCTTAGACGGGTGATGGTTTTATCGTTTGGCTTTCGTTTTAAACGTGACACTTTTTTACCGCAATCTGGACAAACAGTAATTTTTAGTACACCTGAAAAACGAATAATAAGCACAATACTCAGATGTAATCCAAGCACAATCGCAAAATACTTAAGAAGAATAACTGCCAGCTGTATTCCCATACTGTCAAAAATAAATCATGGTTTTCGTTTCTAAAAATTAAGCTGCTCTTTTCAGCAAATCACCATATTTGAATCCAATTATACATTAGCCAAATGATTGCAGTAATATCCCCAGCCAAAAAACTCGATTATCAATCGGAAACACGAACAAATGAATTTACCATTCCCGAAGGATTGGACCGTTCTAAGGTACTTATCAATACCCTCCAGAAAACTTCTAATAAAGACCTCGGTAATTTGATGGGGTTAAGCACAAACCTAGTTGAGTTAAATGCTGCACGTCATGCAGAATGGACTCCCAATTTTGAAGAAGGGGAAACACGACAGGCAATACTTGCTTTTAATGGCGATGTGTACAGGGGGATGAAGAATGCTGAATTAACAGAAGGTGAACTGAAGTTTGCACAAAACCATCTTCGCATTCTTAATGGACTGTACGGTTTATTGCGCCCGTTAGATTTGATGAAGCCCTACAGGTTAGAAATGGGAACCAAGCTGGCCGTTAATGGAAAGAAGAATCTCTACGAGTTTTGGGGAGATGAGATAACAGACAGACTTAATGCGGCTTTAGAACAATCAGGAAACAACACGCTTTGTAATTTGGCTAGTGCCGAATACTTTAAAGCTGTTAACACGAAGAAGCTGAATGCAAACATCATTACACCAGTATTCAAGGATATGAAGAATGGAAAATTGAAAATCATTGCCATTCATGCCAAGCAAGCACGAGGGATGATGAGCGGATACATTCTGCGCAATGGAATAAACGATGCCGAAGACCTCAAAGGCTTTACCGATGGCGGCTATCGTTTTACAGAAAACCTATCAGACGAAAAAACATGGGTTTTTACCCGCTGAACGTGAATCGGCAAATCTTAGTTTTGCACAACAAATAATAATACTCCACTCCAATGACTGAATTTATAGAACGCCCAATGCTAACAGATGAACACAAAATGTTCCAGCAATCTGTTAGAGACTTTATTGCCCAAGAAATTGTACCACACAATGCTGAGTGGGAAAAGAACCACATGGTGTCGCGTGAAAGCTGGACTAAAATTGGGGAAAATGGATTTCTATGTATGCAAGTACCTGAAGAATATGGCGGTTTGGGAATTACGGATTTCCGATACAATGCCATTTTTGCCGAAGAGTTGAGTAGGGCAGGAGTAGCTGGTCCGGCTGTGGGTTACCCGCTTCATAGCGATATTGTTTTACCATATATACTCGACTTTGGTTCGGAAGAAATGAAGCAGAAATGGTGTCCTAAGATGGTGAGCGGAGAAGCTATTTC
>DMRV01000308.1:2949-3648 GCA_003456455.1 Flavobacteriales bacterium | reverse complement strand
ACCATGCCGGGTTGGGCAGGAAGTAGCTGGTACTATCTGCGCTACATGGACCCAAACAATGACGAGACTTTCTGTAGTAAAGAAGCTATTGGTTATTGGGGAAATGTGAATTACTACGCAGGTGGGGCAGAGCATGCCACAGGCCATTTGCTCTATGTGCGCTTCTGGACCAAATTCCTGAAAGACCTTGGGCATATACCATTTGATGAACCTGCTAAGAAGTTGGTTAATCAGGGGATGATTCAAGGAAGGAGCAACTTCGTGTATCGACTCCCTCTTCACGCATCCCTCTGGACCAGTCCTGACCATGAACACGCGAATGCTGTACTAATTGACCCAAAGTCATTTCCCGCATTTTTCGTTTCCCATAAAATCTACAATTCGATAACTAAAGACCGGCATTCTGTTGAATCGATGAATTTCATCAAGGAAATTGAAACTCGACTGAACAGTCTTTCAGAAAAAGCTCGAAACGAGCAAGGAAGGCCTGGTAATATCGATTGGATGGACCCATTTCCGACACATGTTGATGTCAATATTGTCAAGAATGACGAGCTGGATATAGAAGCTTTCAAGGAGTCAAGAGCCGAATACAAGGATGCAGAATTCATTCTAGAAGATGACAAATTCATCTGCGGCTCGGAAGTTGAGAAGATGTCCAAGTCGAAGTACAACGTTGTAAATCCAGATGACATTATT
>DMRV01000308.1:1578-2914 GCA_003456455.1 Flavobacteriales bacterium | reverse complement strand
ACCATCAAAAAGGTGCAAGAAGACATTGAGCGTTTGTCGTTTAATACATCGGTAAGTCAGTTCATGATTTGTGTAAACGAACTCAACGATTTGAAGTGCAATAAACGCGCAATCCTCGAGCCATTAACCGTTGTAGTTTCTACGTACGCTCCGCACTTGTGCGAAGAATTGTGGTCATTGCTTGGTCATGACAAAAGCATCACGTATAAGGAATACCCAGTCTTTAACGAAAGCTTTTTGGTAGAAGACAGCGTGAATTACCCAATCAGCATTAACGGTAAAATGCGACTGAAGATTGAGTTGCCAGCCAGCATGGGAAAAGACGAAGTGGAGAAGACAGTACTTGCCAATGCGGAGGTGCAAGAACGCTTAGATGGTGCCTCTCCTAAAAAGGTGATTGTAGTACCGGGGCGTATTGTGAATATTGTGGTCTGAGTGGATTACTATTCCCAAGAAACCGAACGCTTAACCCTCCGGAAACTAACGGAGGGCGATATCGAAACGTGGGCAGAGTTCTTTGTAGATAATGCGAATGCGCGTTTCATTGGTTTAGACCTGAATTTACCCAATCATGAGTTGGCTAAAACTTGGATTGACAAGCAGCTAAAATGGTATGCCGACAACCAGTTCGGGCAACTGGCGGCAATCGAAAAGTCAACAGGAAATCTCGTTGGACTGGGTGGAATTCTTACCAGAGAATTAAATGATAAGGCTGAATTTGAAATTGGCTATGCGCAACTACTTGGATGAGTTCAAACACGTTGGGCCACCCTATTCTACATCGCTAGATTTTCTTAAATACCTCGAACCTCAAGTTCCAGACTCGTTAAAATATCTTATTACCGATTGGTTTGAAGAAATTACCCTTTATGATAATCGGATTAAGGAGGCCGACTACAAGGTTTTGGAAAACGGCAAATATGAGTTGACATTGAAGATTGAATCAACCAAAATAAAGGCTGATACAATGGGCAACGAAACCAAAGTNNGATTGGATTGACATTGGTGTTCTTGACTCCGATGAGAAAAACTTGATTTACCGAAAACGAGTCAAGATTGACCAACCTGAAATGACATTCACTTTGGAGCTTGACAGCCTTCCTGAAAAAGCGGCAATTGACCCGAGAAGATTACTAATTGATCGGGTTTATGACGATAACGTGAAGGTGGTGGATGCAGAGTAAATTCACATCCGATTTGAATAAAAAGAAAACTTCCCATCGAGTAATCGATGGGAAGTTTTTTTGTGAATGCTAAATGAGTTTTAATCCCTACTTCCCATTTCATGTTGAGCGCCTTTTGTCAACCCGCGGTTAACTAACAAAGCCAATCAACG
>DMRV01000308.1:1098-1558 GCA_003456455.1 Flavobacteriales bacterium | reverse complement strand
TTGAAACTTAAAACCGAGTGATTTCTCCCCCAATTGAACTTAAACGTTCATGCAGTTTTTAAGTATGTTTCATTCTCGATAAAAAACGCATCCAAATGGAGACACTTTTAATGAAAACAGTTTACCTATTTACATTACTTGCTTTCGCCTTGCCTTCCAGTTTGTTTGGTCAAAATGGGGTCTTAATTGACTACGTTGGTTCTACGCGTGATAATTCGGCCATTCTTGATGTTCAATCTGCAAATAATGGTGCTTTGGAACAATCAAATGCTGATCATCCGGAACAGGGTATGTTTAAGAGTGATTTTGGAGGTGCAGAGCTGATAGAAAAACGGACCGAGTACAGTAAAACCTACCGCAACCCGGACGGCAGCTGCGGTGAGAAAAGCGGTTCAATACCGATGCACTTTAAACACGCTAAGGAGAACTGCTTGTTGATTATCAAGAACTTTATAAATAA
>DMRV01000308.1:323-1059 GCA_003456455.1 Flavobacteriales bacterium | reverse complement strand
AAATTTACGAATCGGGTTAAACACTTTGCCAGCTTGTGCGTACTAAAAATTGCGAAAACATGATTAAATCAATACTTAAGTTACTAATACTCTCATTAATGGTTGTGGTGTCTTGCCATACTATTTCTTTTGGACAACAAGCTGGTGAGCCACCATTAAATTCCTCAGTTGCTCCGTTGTTCGCAAGGATTACCAACGTAATTCCGGATGAGTACAAATCCCATCCTGATTATGGGGTAACCTTGAACGGTTTCCCAGGCAGCTACGAGCTGATTCACAAAAGAGAGCGATTCAAGAAGATTTATTACCGAGGGGAAAATGAGTTTTCGACCTTGCAAAGTTTTTGGCCAATTCATTATAAAAATGAACAAGGACAATGGATTGGGATTGATACCACTGGCACCCACAACGCAAGCGAAAAAACATTTGGCGTTGTAAAATCTGACCTTCCCACATCTTGGAATTACGAAACAGATGAAGTTGAACAAGCTTTAGTTCCAGGAAAATCGGTTAAGTACTTGAGCAATAAAATGTTGTTTGCTGACAATATTCAAGGATTGAACCCAGATTCGGTTGGTTTTTTTGATAGATTCGAGTTCAGCGCTCCAGTAGATGGAAACACCGCGAATATATCTTTTGAAAGAACTGTGCAACATGACGCGAGTGTGAAAGATTACTGGCCAGGGGTTGACAAAACTGTTACTCACAGAAACTACGGTCAAGTTAAAACGAACTA
>DMRV01000308.1:0-298 GCA_003456455.1 Flavobacteriales bacterium | reverse complement strand
GAGTTACCTGAAGGCTGGAGTATTGTCAATATGAACTCAAGTACTCTGTTGACAGTATATAGTAACACGGGAGAACGAGATGTGGTCTATATTGACGAGAATGGTGAAAAAATGGGGGGTCTTAGTGCTCCCACCTACTTTCATAGCTCAAAAGACAATTTCCAACTTAAAGAGGAGGTTTACGAAATAGAAGATTTAGGAAATCAGAAATACAGAATATCTTTTAGTATACCTACGGATTTCCTAAAAAATGATTCTACCATATACCCTGTAATAATTGACCCCTCCAGTGAGTCTA
>DMRV01000455.1 GCA_003456455.1 Flavobacteriales bacterium | reverse complement strand
TTCCAGAAAATCAGCTGCCTCAACGTTTGCCGTTGTACCAAAGTTTCCACTAACCATTTTTATAAGAACATCGTTAGAGGTTACAGGGTTAGTTCCTGTTATAGACTCTCTTCTAAGAAAGATGCTCGCATTTGACAGTGTAGTGTCTGCCATGTTTTGCGTGTCAAAAGAGACAACGGCTGCAACTTCATTCCCACCTTCTTCACCCAGTTTTATTTCCTGAGAAACATTTCCTGCAGAAGATACGGATCCGTCCATATCACCTCCTGATGAACGTACATACATATCGTCCATAAAGAACTTCTGATAGAATTTCTCTGCTTGATACACGAACATTGTAAGATATGCTTCGCGAGACAGGTGAAAGCAATCAGTAAAAATGCCTGCATACAGGCGCATAGTTTCATTTGGCGAGGGATAAGTTGGGTCACCCAATGGAAGCGGTAAACTAAATGCAGGATAAGTTCCTCCAGGAGCTACGCCAAGTGGATCGTCCTGACCATAAGTGTACTGCAGAATACCTTGTGCTCTTACAAAATCAAATTGTGGGTCATCTAAGGCGTAGTTCGCTACAGAATCAGACATATCGTTAAGGATATGATTAATCGTTTCGAAATCGGGTTGGCCCATGCCATCCCATGTGCCGAAAAAAGGATGGTTTGACTGAAATGGTGCAATTTGCTCAATAACTTCTTCAAAATTTGGGTATGCGTAGCCAGGCCAAAAAACGCGCATTCCAGGTCTTGTGTTTTCAATAAAATCTATGATGGTTTCAAGTCTGCCCTGTACTTCTATAGCCAGTGAGTCCGTTTGTTGCTGAGTAAACGAAACGTTCCAATCTCCCAGTAGGTCATTTCCACCAATGCTAAGGTGAACCATGTCAATATCCGGATTTGCATCAATGATATTCTGGATGTCGGTCTGCTTGCCACTCTCTAAAAAATCCCACGTATCAGCCCCGTTTTCCGCGATGGAAAGGCTAGACGTAAATTTCTTATCAGAATGACCAACAATTCTTAATCCATCTGTAATGGTTTGGTCACCGTTCATAAATGCAGCCCAGCTATCCCCAACCAAAAGAACTCTGTTCTTAGGTATTTCTACGCACTGAGCATTTGCCCACCCGTTTCCAAGACCAACAAGTAGGAGGAGAGTAAATATTTTTTTCATGGGGTTAATTAAGTTTTCTGAGGATGAAATTAAGTATTCTGTGCAACAGCAGCCGGTTTAAAACTTATGGAGTTACATTATTCATGGCGTTTGACGTGTTGTTCTCCAAGTTCTGATAAGGAAGAACAGCCGATTAATTGCATTACCCGAGTCATTTCATCCCGAAGAATATCGTAGGTTTTGGTTACACCAGCCTCGCCACCAGCCGCCAGACCATATAAATATGCACGGCCAATAAGAACACTTTTAGCGCCAAGCGCAATTGCCTTAATAACGTCTGAACCTCTTGTAATTCCACCATCAACAATTACTTCAATATCAGAACCAACTGCTTTAACCACATCTGGCAACAGGTCGAGTCCGGCAGGAGCCCCGTCTAATTGACGTCCGCCATGGTTGGATAGGATAATACCTGATGCACCCATTTCGGCTGCAAGCACAGCATCTTCAACCGATTGTATTCCTTTAAGCATAAACTTTCCTCCCCACAGTTTTTGCAATTCCTTAGCGTCTTCCCAAGTAACGGATGCACTAAACTGCTGATTTACTGAGTCAACTACTTTCAGCGCATCTGCTCCATGTGGTAAATGCTCCACCATATTGGCCATTCGCATTTTTGGTTTTGTCAGAAAATTGAATAACCAAGCGGGTTTGCTTAAGGCAGAAAGTGCCGTATTTTTTCTTAAGATGGAAGGTCGGCCATGTCCGTTTCTCAGGTCGCGTTCTCGTTTCCCAAGAGATGCAAGATCAACAGCAAGCATTAATCCATCGTAGTTCGATTTTTTGCAACGTTCAATAAAATCAAAAACCATTTTTCGGTCGTGCCAAGCATAAATCTGAAAGAATAATGGTCCCTTAGACTCGTTGGCAACATCTTCAATAGATGTGGTAGCAACTGTGCTTAAAGAATAAGCAGTTCCAGCTTTGTGCGTGGCACGTACAACAGCTTTTTCACCTTCCCAATGAAACATGCGTGTCATGCCCGTGGGAGCTGTAATAACGGGTAAATCAATCTTTACTCCTTGGCAACTTGTAGATAGGTCAATCTTACTGACGTCCTTTAAAACACGCGGAACAAATTCATATTTACTAAAGGAACTAAGATTCCATCCAGCGGTTAGTTCATCCTCTGCCGAACCTTCCAGATAATCGAACATCACCGAAGGGATTTTTTTCTTGGCGAGTTGGCGCAAGTCAGCAATGGAGAAACACTCGTCTAGTTTTGACATTTCGAAATTTACTCAAGATTTACCGCGCAAACATCAGAAATTGATGAGAGAAACACCCTTTCTGTACTTCGATTTTTTGCAATTGAATACATAGGCCAAAGACGCCTCATGCGTTCCGCCTGTGTTATTTGTAAGGGAAGAAACCGTGTAACCGTACGTGTAGCCCACCTTAACGCCATAGCCTCTATATCCAACCATGAAAATGACAGCATCTTGATTGGTGAATAATGTTCTGAAACCAGCACCAATTCTGGCACCATAAGCCTCGAAGGTAAAGGAGGGAAGCATGGCATTGAAATTTTGCTGATTCTGAAAGATAAATGCAGGCGATATTTTAATCTTTTCAGTTATGTTGAATTGGTAATTGATGTGGGCCGTTAGCCTAACGGGTAATTTAGAAAAACTGGAAAACCCCTCATCGGGTTGGGTCATATGGTGGGCGGCAAACCCCGCAACCAATCCTTTCCAAGTAAGGAGCAAGCCAGAAGAGAAGTCCATGATGTGCTTTTCTGTATTCATATTAGATTCACCAGTAGTATAGACGAATCCGTATCTAGGATCAATCATTTCTCCGAATGTTAGCTCATCCATATTTAGCTTTCTATACCGCCAGCCCACCTCAAAGGCAGGGCTAATGGCAAGTTGCTTATTGAACACCCGAAAAACAGGTGCATAGATCAGTGAAAGCGAATGGCTTAAATATCTGTTGGCAGCATTATCGTACTGATAGTTGACACCAATGCCATGACGTTTACCAAGCATCATATCGTAAGAAACATTAGCCGTTTGGTAATTACCCGAAATGTTGGGCCATTGGTCACGGTAGCCCGTTCTTAAGGTAGGGCAACCATCATACCCTGCAAAAGCCGGGTTGAGATAAACCGGATTGCTGAAACTCTGTGAGAATTGAGGGTCTTGGGCTGAAGCATTCAGCCAAAAACAAGAACAAACCAGAAGAAGAATAACTTTTTTCATGCTGCAACAAACAGCAATGTAAAGAAATTATTACGCGGCCTTTTTGAGTTCAGCCAATTCGGCTTGCATCATTTTGGTTGTTTTTCCTGTTCCATCTTCGGTCCATCCTGGAGGTCCGAAAATGTACATGAATCGCCCTTTCCAAGTTTCGGCTTTCATCACATCTTGCCAAATGTGAACATATTCGTGCGTAAGAACCTCAACAGGATTGTGTGTTTTGGGCGGATGAAGCACGCCATAGGTAATCTTCTTGCTATCGTCCTTGTCCTTAAATGTTCCAAACATTTTATCAAAGAGAATGAGGTAACCTCCATGGTTCTTATCCAAATACTCAATATTTGAAGAATGGTGGACTTCGTGATGTTTATGGAGGTTGAAAATTTTCTCTAAGAATCCAAAACGTGGCATCCATTGAATATGCAGCTGATATTGCCAAAATGCTTCAATACTCAAACACGTCATTAGCATAATAGGGTGGAAGCCAAGTGCGCAAATCCACATATAAAAGAAAGGCTTGTAGAAAAGCGTGACCCAACCGTTACGAACTGCAGTTCCCAAATTAAAATGGTCAGACGAGTGATGTACAATATGCGCAGCCCAAAGGAATCTTACTTCGTGATTTGCTCTGTGTACCATATAGTAACTGAAATCGTCCAGAACTTGGCAAATAACCCAGACGTACCATGTTCCTAACCCAAAAGCAGCCCAACCTCCCATGATATTGTGACGCATACCTTCCGAATCCTCTGGATTGAAAAGGATGTAAACTACCGAGAATAATATCAACGAAAAAATTTTCGCTCCTCCTGCAAGGACTGCAGCTCCAACACCCATTGTTCCGCTTGTTGCCAAGTCTTTCCACTTGTATAAAGTTGGGTTGTACTTAAGGCTGAATATGATTTCAAGAACAATGAGTCCTATGAAAATGGGTGCAGCATAAACCATGAGTTCGGTGACCTCATATTCAGTCATCACGCGTTGTGCTTCATCAGAAATGTTATCTAAAAAGGCCATAGACTACAAACGGTTTTTGTTACTTGATGTATAAAAACTCAAAGACCGCTAAGATATAAAATTGTCTTTGGCGGTCTTTGAAATTCAGTAAAACGTAAACTGTTTATTCCGTCACGATTAGTTTTTGTGAAACCGTAGCTCCATCAACTGTAATGTTCATACTATAGATTCCAGAGGTTAACCCAATATCTGAAGCATCGAAATTTTGAGAGAACATACCAGAAACATTTCTTCCAGAATACACTTCAGCAACTTGTTTGCCTAGAATATCGACCACCGAAATTGAGAGAGCAGCGTCTTCTAAAAGATTGAAGCTTAGAGAGAAACGGTCAGAACTTGGATTAGGATAAATTCTTAAGCCTTCAATTGGAGCAACTTCTTCAATACCAGTCAGTTCGCTTCCTTCTATGTATTGCACTCCAAGCACCATCATTTCTTCATCAGAAGTCAATCCCCAAAGCACTGGGTCGGGACCATCTGTATTGGTGAAACCAGCTTCGTGTATCATGCCGACTCTTGGGTCAATTTCAAATAGTTCGTTGTCTGGGAAATAACGGAAAGTGACTTCTGGACCATTTCGGTAAAAACCTGCATCAAACCCTAATTCATAACTATAATCTCCATCGTAAATCATGTCTCCTTTAGTTCCGTCAGGATTCCTTACGTACGCATTATACATTGTGCCGTATTTGTGCGTGTGCGTGTACAAATTCCATATTTTCCAAGTCTTAGTTGCGTTTGGAGAATTGGCTACTTCGGTGAAAACAGTCTCTTGGTTATTATGTGGTATAGAGATATCCAGTACTGGAAACAGAGAGATTTGCATGTACTGATCTGTCGTTCCTGCATCTTGCGTGTATACGTTCATATACAAGTCGGTAGACATTATACTGTCAGGATTAGAGTTTTTTATATGAATGTTCATGTCAAAAACTGTATTGGCAGGCCAGTAGTAGGCCGTGCCTTCTGGAAGCTCATAATTCCATAAACCTGGTCCTGTGGCAATTGGATTCTTAATGTCTGCGTGAGAATCTTGTGCCCCGAGGTCGTAAGCATTTCTCATTCCATCTTCATATACGGTTTCTGCACCTGGATTGAATGAATAAATAACGAAGTGATGAGTTTCCTCAGCTAAATACGTTTCAATTTTGGTAACCTCAATTCCATCTGCAATTTCTGGGTCGAATTTCATGTAATATTCATACTCCGTTAATGGCGGAACAAATATGCGCCCCATATACATCTGAAAACCTTCGCCAGCGGCAGGTGGTTCATGATCAGCATACGTGTCATCAATTCCTCCCTCGCGGTAATATGTGTTTACCAATGCAGTATCTACAACTTCGCCTGTCTCTGGAGCACCGAAAATAATCCATTGTCTAAAAAGTTCTACTTCGTGGTCTTCTAGCGCAGCTCCACCAGTTGGCATATCCAAACCTTCTTGTGGTTGCTCTAGTTCGAGTACATCACTTAGTCCATGAGCAATCTTTCTAAGCATGAAGCTTTTTGTAGGATAACCTGGCATTATCAGCTTATTTCCTTTGGCAAGAGCTGTTGGGTTCACTGGGTCTCCCATTAGTTCGGTATAAAGGTCAGCTTCAGACTGTGTTACGTCAAATGTTGCAGTGGATCCGTTGTGACATCCGTTTCCTGAACAGCGTGTTTGAAGCAATGAATGTATGTCGGAGAAAGTACTTTGAGCTAGAGCCGAACAGGAAAGGCTTACTGAAAGTATTAGAAGCGAGGAAATGTGTTTCATAGGTATTGGTTCTGAAGTTTTAAGGGTGACGAAAATACAATGCATGCATTTGAATGTCAATTTTTTCTTTCATTTGCACTGAAAATCAGAGGTATATGTGGATTATTACGTTTCGATGATAGGCCGCTTTAACTCAAAAAAGACATTATTTAATATGCTAGTCCGCGTGAATGC
>DMRV01000407.1 GCA_003456455.1 Flavobacteriales bacterium | reverse complement strand
AATAGGAAGCAGATTGGAATTTACTACACCTACGTATCTAAAAAGCGGTTGACCAGCTTCTTCAGCGCCAGCTTTAGCAGCTGCCATAGAAACACCCAAAATGGCATTTGCACCAAGGTTTGCCTTATTGGCTGTCCCATCCAATTCAAGCATGGCTTTGTCAATCAAATGCTGGTCAAAAACGTGCATTCCAATGATAGCATCAGCAATTGGCCCATTCACATTTGCAACTGCTTTCAAAACGCCTTTACCTAAGAAACGGCTCTTGTCACCATCACGAAGTTCTACGGCTTCATGCTCTCCGGTAGAAGCTCCCGAAGGAACTGCTGCACGTCCAACTACTCCGTTCTCTGTAGAAATGTCTACTTCTACGGTTGGATTACCGCGTGAATCAAGTATTTGTCTGGCAACTATGTCGGTTATATAAGTCATTGGGATTGGAGAGATTTACTTTTGGAGAGAGAAAAATTAGGCTGTCACTAGTTTGAGGTTTTCCACAAACTGATCGAAAAGATAACGACTATCGTTAGGGCCCGGAGATGATTCTGGATGATATTGAACGCTGAAAACTGGCTTTCCTTTTAGGCGCAAACCAGCAACTGTTTTATCATTCAGATGAACGTGCGTGATTTCCACTGCATCATTGCTTTCGCAATCCTCACGTTTCACCACAAAACCGTGGTTCTGAGATGTTACTTCACACTTACCAGTAATTAAGTTCTTAACTGGGTGATTGATGCCACGATGTCCGTTGTGCATTTTGTATGTAGAAATTCCCTGACTTATGGCCATTACCTGATGTCCCAGACAGATTCCAAAAACGGGAATGCCAGAATCAATCATGTTGGTAACTGTCTCACTTACTTGTGGCATAGCCGCTGGGTCACCAGGTCCATTTGAAATCATAAAACCATCCGGATTCCACTTTTTGATTTCCTCATAAGACGTATCCATTGGGAATACTTTCAAGTAGCAACCTCGGTCAGAAAGACATCTAAGAATGTTCTTTTTCACACCAATATCAAGTACGGCCACTTTGTACTCCGCATTTTCATCGCCAAAAAAGAATGGCTCTTTGGTACACACTTTAGAAGATAACTCTAACCCTTCCATCGAAGGAACATCAGCAAGTTTTTTCTTGAGAATTTCTACATCCAACTCATCAGAAGAAATAATGGCGTTCATAGCGCCTTTATCACGAATATGCTGAACAATAGCTCGTGTATCAACATCTGAAATACCCACTACTCCATTCTCTTCAAAGTAGTCTTGAATATTTCCGCTGGCACTTGGTCGGCTATACTTCGGAGAGAAGTACTTACATACTAATCCAGAAATTTTCATGGAATCAGACTCAACATCTTCTTCGCTCACTCCGTAGTTACCAATATGCACATGGGCCGTAACCATAATCTGACCGAAGTACGATGGGTCGGTAAAAATCTCTTGATAACCAGTCATGCCGGTATTAAAGCATATCTCGCCAGTTGTGGTTCCAATTTTTCCAGCAGCCTTTCCTCTAAAAACTGTTCCGTCTTGGAGAAGTAAAATGGCGTCAGGTCTGTTTTGATATTTCATAGAGATAATTGGTTTAGCCAAAAGTACGTACCCAGCAAATACACAACGGTAAATTTGGTTCGGTTTTTTCCACGTGATATTAACGGCTGAAAAAAGGCCCGTCCACTTTCGCAGACAGGCCTCTCTCAATTTTACACAAACCGCTTCGTTACTCCGTAAAAGCGTACTCGGCAGGAATCACCCCAACTGCAAATGTGTCAACTGGTGTTCCGTCCGCTTGATAGCGATAAACGCTTCCGTTTGAATTGAAATCACCTGCATCCGAGATGTACACCAATCCTCCTACTGGATCAACACCGCATTTATACGCAAACGCTGACGCAAATGGTGTTGATGGCAAAGCAACATCAGTGATGCCCATTTTGTAAACCTGTCCATGTACAAAAAATAATGAAGTGCCACTTCCGTCAATCTCTAGGTTACCTGGGTAGTTGTTGGTTGAAGGAAAATCAAGTGTTAACTCAATTGACAAATCTGATGGATTAATTCGAACCAGTTTTGGAACCTCAGTACCGAAACCTCCATTTGTAAGAACCCAAACTTTCCCATTTGCATCAACCGCTAGGCTAGATGGCCCTACTCCAACATTTACACTATCAGTTAACGCATCGGTAGCGGGGTTAAGCTTATAAACCATGTTTGCTCCAGAACCAGCAACCATAACGTTTCCGCCAACATATTCCATTTGCTCAACTTGGCCTGAGATGCTTACACCACCAGAAACCGCAAGTGTTTGAGGGTCGAAGATTGAAACAGTTCCTGAAAACAGGTCTGAAACATATGCCTTTGTGTTACTAACGAAAGTGACGTATCGTGGAGATGTAAGTCCGGTTACAGTTCCTGCAGAACTCAAATCGGATAAGTTTACCACTTCTACTTTTCCAGAATTATTAACCACAATGTAGCCTTTCCCATCACGAATTTCCATGCTTTGTACCACATCACCTAACGGAATTGTATTAACAGATGTAAACACTCCGTTTGACAACATCTCTGTGCTCTTATTGTAAAACGAAAGAGTGGCATTTCCACCATTAAAGTTTCCTTCATTAAGAACAAAAACACCATTTTCAAAGGAGCTTATTTCACAATTTGGGCCAGAAAAACCCTCTGGACACTCGCAATCTCCCTCAAAACAAATACCACCATTTAGGCAGTTTACATCGTCACAAGACTCAGTTTCATTACAGGCATTCATTACCACGATAGTGGTGACAGCTAGGATTAATTGGTACACTTTTTTCATGAGAGCTTATAGGTTAGATTAATTAAAAATGAACGTCCTGGCATTGGTCGCCAGGCGATAGATTGATACGCCTTATTGAAAAGATTTTCGACTGAAATATTCAACCCAATTGAATGTTTCTTCATGACATGTTCATAGCCAATCGTGACCCAACTCAACTGATATGCGGGTAATGAAGATTGATTGTCTGACGTGGTGTAGCGCAATCCCGTAAACTCATGTCCGTATAGTAAAAACAACTTCCCTAAATGGACAGAAAACTGCGCTTTAGCTTGATGTTTAGGTACATAAATGAGTTGCTTTCCAACTGAATTATCTGTCTGTGAACTTCCTTCGCTCACCTCAGACTGAACATAAGTGTAAGCGCCATTTAGACGGAACATCACTTTTCCAACCTTTACAGAAGTCGTTAATTGAGCTTCAACGCCTTTCGAAGAAACGGCTCGTTTGTTCTGTGGAGTCCAGAGACTTCCTTCTGGCAGCCAAATAATCCAGTTATCAATTTCAGATTGGAAATACGTTGACTCAAATCGGAACTTGAACTTCTTGCCTTTGGTTTCAAAACCCAATCCAGCTTCCCAACTGAAACCATTTTCGCTTTTCAAATATTCATTTCCTCCCGGCCTCCAGTACAAATCGTTCAGTGTTGGGGTACGAAAATTCCTTGCAACATTCCCTTTTATAAAAAACCAATTGGTTGGCTTCACCTCTACTCCAACCAACCCTTGCACAGGGCTAAATTTTCCATCAATTACATCTTCTCGAACTAGAATCTGAGCTGCAACCCATTTCTTTGGTACATACTTGAGCGAGGCAAAGGCCGCTTGCCATTGCCGCCAATGCGAATCATTGCTGTAAGCGCTGTCAGATTTGGCGTGTTCCGAAAAAATGTCTCCACCAACTTCTAATTGCAGATTATATGGCAAATACAATTTGTACCGAATTATATTTTTGGAAGCCTGATAAAGGTGATTGTACGTGTATTCGTTATTGTCAGAATATTCTTGCTTGCCATGGATGTATGAAGCAGTAACGTTTAGGCTAGAGCGAGTTCCAAGTCGAGTCCATTTTAGCGAAGCCCAGATGTCGCGGTCAAACAGTTCTTCCTTGGTGCTTGCCATTACCATCGTTGGAGGCAATTCTCGGTCAACTTGGGAGTAATTTACTCTTGCAGTAAGTGTGTTCTTAGCATTTATTTGCGCACCAATAGATTTTGAAAAACCTATTCGTTCCACTTGTGCGCGCTCTAAAACACGCTCTCTATCTACCAGCGTGGCTAAATTGAGATACGGGAAGCTATTCTTGGCTGTATGATACTCTATGGTAGTTGTGCCGAATAAGAATTTGTACTTATCGCGAAGCTGAACCGCCACACCGTACGCACCAAACGAACCAGCGTATAGGTTTAACTTAGCATCAAAACCATCCTTTTTTCTAGGCTGAAGAGATTGCAATTCAATTGTTCCACCAATTCCTCCAGAATTGTTGGTCAAGCCTGCAGAACCGTAAAGCACCCGAACACTAGAAATGCCGTTTAGTGCAACGGTAGATAAATCGGTTTGCCCCAGCATGGGGTCGTTAATGGGAATGCCATCCCAAACAACTTGTGTGTGCTGAGAACCGCTACCGCGAACAGAATAATTAGCAATCCCACCAGGGGCGTAAGACCGCGTGGAAATAAAACTTTCGGTTTGTAGAATCTTGGCTAATCCCTGTAGCTTTAGTAAGACAAACAACAGCGAATCTGTTTCTGAAACAGAAGTGCCAATAGCTTCTGAAATGCGCTGAGATTCAACCCTCACTTCAGGGTGCACAATAGAATCACCA
>DMRV01000295.1:9637-10247 GCA_003456455.1 Flavobacteriales bacterium | reverse complement strand
GGAGCAACAGGAGCAGACGGAGCCACAGGAGCAGACGGAGCAACAGGCGCAGATGGCGCCACAGGAGCAGATGGAGCAACAGGCCCAACAGGTCCAGAAGCTAGTGGTAATACCCTAGATGAGGCTTATGACCAAGGTGGTGCAGGTCTTGGAAGACAGATAGATGCTAGTGATGGTGCTGTTAGGGTGAATGGTACCGATGGACTAATTGTAACTGGTGCTTTTAATTCGGGTGACCCTCTGGAGGTAAGTGGTGCTGGAGAAAAAATGTTTTTTTATCCAAAAAAGGGAGCATTCAGAGTTGGAACTGTTGGGTCTGGTGGAATATATGATGCAACTGCATGGGATGATGTAAATATTGGAGAAAGGTCTGTTGCTATGGGTACTGGCACAATAGCAAGTGCCTCGTACACATTTGCTACTGGAAAGGCGTCTAAGGCAACTGGTACTGGTTCCACTGCAATGGGTGATCAAACACAGGCTATAGGAACTAATTCCACCGCGATGGGTTTTTCTACAACAGCATCAGGAAGTCGTTCCACCGCAATGGGTAATGGTACAGATGCATGGGGTATTTCTTCTACCGCAATAGGCAGTAATACACAGGCGT
>DMRV01000295.1:0-9599 GCA_003456455.1 Flavobacteriales bacterium | reverse complement strand
ATTAATACAACCGCCCCATCTTTTGCAGAAACAGCCGTAGGGTCCTTCAATACCACCTATACACCTGCAGATGCCCTAGATTGGGATACCGCAGACCGCTTGTTTGTAGTAGGTAATGGCACGAGTGGCAGCGCAAGAAGCAATGCCCTTACCATAACCAAAGATGGTAAGATGAATATTAATGATGCTTACGATATGCCAACCACTGGTGGTGCCGCAGGCCAAGTACTCACTACCAATGGTAGTGTAGCAACATGGAGCACTCCAGCAGATAATAGTGCTAATAACGAGGTACAGTCTCTCAGCATCCTAGGAAATACGATTTCATTATCTCTTGGAGGTGGTTCTGTTACGGTACCATCAAGCGCAGATAATTTAGGGAATCACACTGCAACAACCGACTTACTTATCAGTGACAGATCAATTCGGGAGGTGAGAAATATTTACGGAAAAGATTATGATGATGATACTCAGAATACCAGACTATTATTTAGGGATAATGCTTCAATGTTCTATGATGGAGGTGTGGTTATTGGCTCTTATGTAGACAACACATTTGGTTCTGGAGGTTTGGGAGATGGAAACCTAATTGTTAAAGGACAGGTAGGTATTGGAACCACAAATACTTCAGCATCTTACAAATTAGATGTTAGTGGAAACTCTCGAGTTGGACATCATGGAAATAGCGAGAAAATGTACATTTTACCTTATGACCTAAAGCATGCACCTCCAAGCCCGAGTGATATTGATTTGAATGCAGGAGTGTCTCTTGAGTTGAAAAACGGAACAGATGGGTGGTATTCGGTTAGCCCTCCACTTGGCTATCGTATTACACAAGTAAAACTGTACCATACTAATTCGCCAGATGATATATGGATTACAAGACGAGCACTTCCTGGAGAGAGTTTACCAACAGCTCCAAACTGTCCTTGGTGTGTTACTACACAAACATCACCAACAGGTCCTTATGATATTTCTTTTACCCCTTCCCTTACAACCACAGTTAATTTTACGCAGCCAGTTGAAGACGATATGTATCTCTATATCAGGTTAATAAATAATTCAGGAAACATTATAAACTTTAAGGGAGGATATCTGCTAATTGAACCTATTCCTTAGTAAAACAACGGCTACTTATTTTTCATTTTCTCGTAATTTGAATTAGTCGGTTTAGGGCAATAACGAATGAATAGCAAAGGGCTTAATTACTTCGAGCGAATCAGTCAAAACTGGTGGGCTTTACTAATAGTATTTATGATAATGCTTAATTCTGGATGTGTTAAAAACACAGCCAACCAGTATGGACCATTTTTGGCAATTAATGATAGCACTGTAGTTATGAATGGTGATATGACAAGAAAAGTGGACAATCAGTTCCAGTCTCTCTTGGAAGATTTTCCTGCTATCCAGACTATTATTATGGAAAAATGCCCTGGCTCTCGAGATGATGAGGAAATGTTTGAGGCTGCTATGCTATTACATACTCAGGGCATAAACACACATTTACCGGCTAATGCAAAGATTGAATCAGGGGCGGTTGACTTTTATTTGGCAGGGGCTACAAGAACACGGGAAATCGGTAGCCGCATTGGTGTGCACTCATGGAGCGATGGGAATAATTCGGCTACCGATTATCCCTACGGACACAGCGAGCATGAATTATACATCAGCTATTATGAGAATATTGGGCTTGAACGCACAGAGGCTGAAAATCTTTACTATTTCATTATTGAATCGGCTTCGCCCAATAATATGCATTGGATGACAGAAGAAGAGATGGAGCAATACGGCATATCCAATAATTCAAGTTCAACCTAGTTTTAGGTTTAAGTACTGGTTCCAATACACTTCGGTTTAAGGTAAAATTTATTAAGCTATTAGCTTTTTAATACAGACCCTAAAACTGTTGATGGGCCGTGGCGTTTTCTATATTTGATATCCGCTCAAAAACAAGCTATGATGCAGAAAATAAATTCACTCGAAGAGTACCATCAACAATATAAACGAAGTGTTAATAATCCAGAAGATTTTTGGAATGAAAAAGCCGAAACATTCAACTGGAAAAAGAAGTGGGACAAAACTCTGCAATGGGAGTTTGCTACTCCAGACGTAAAATGGTTTCTGGGTGGAAAACTCAACATCACAGAGAACTGTTTAGACAGACATTTAGCAACACGTGGAGACCAAGTTGCCATTTTGTTTGAGCCCAACGACCCAACCGAGGAAGCTGAGAAGATTACGTATAAAGAATTGCACAGCCGCGTTTCTGCTTTTGCCAATGTACTTAAGCGAAATGGAGCCAAAAAAGGAGACAGAATCTGTCTCTACATGCCAATGACTCCAGAACTGGCAATTGCCACTTTGGCCTGTGCAAGAATTGGGGCAATTCACTCCGTTGTCTTTGCAGGTTTTTCAGCTCGTTCCTTAGAAGACCGAATAAATGATGCCACGTGCAATATTGTAGTAACTGGAGATGGAGCTTATCGTGGGGCAAAAACGATTGACCTAAAAGGAATTGTAGATAAGGCTTTAGAAACATGCCCATCAATAGAGAAGTGCATTGTTCAGAAAAGAACAGGTGCAGTGGTTAATATGCAAGATGGCCGAGATGTGTGGTTAGAGGAGGAATTAAGTCAAGTAAGTGACCGTTGTCCTGCTGAAATTATGGACAGTGAAGACATGCTGTTTGTACTATATACTTCAGGTTCAACAGGTAAACCTAAAGGTGTAGTTCACTCATGTGGTGGTTACATGGTGTATGCCGAGTACAGCTTCCGAAATGTGTTCCAATATGAAGAAGGAGATGTGTATTGGTGCACAGCCGACATTGGTTGGATAACTGGTCATACGTACATCGTTTACGGGCCTCTTTTGGCTGGTGCAACAACCGTTATGTTTGAAGGCGTTCCGACTTACCCAGATGCTGGGCGTTTCTGGGATGTTTGTGACAAGCATCAAGTCAATTTATTCTACACCGCTCCAACCGCAATTAGAGCCTTAGAAGCTCATGGATTGGATTTCGTGAAGCCGTACAAACTGGATAGTTTGAGAGTGCTCGGGTCTGTAGGAGAACCTATAAACGAAGAAGCTTGGCATTGGTACAATGACCACATTGGGAAAGGAAAATGTCCGATTGTAGATACATGGTGGCAAACAGAAACGGGTGGTATCCTCATCTCGCCCTTGGCGGGAATTACGCCACTAAAGCCAAGTTATGCCACACTACCACTCCCAGGTATTCAACCTTGTTTGGTTGATGGAGACGGGGATGAAATTGAAGGAAATGATGTTCAGGGAAATCTCTGCATGAAGTTTCCATGGCCAAGTATGATACGTACAACTTATGGTGATCACGAACGCTGCAAAACCGTGTATTTCTCAACCTACAAAGGCAAATACTTCACAGGCGATGGTTGTCGTAGAGATAAAGACGGATATTACAGAATTACAGGACGTGTTGATGATGTAATCAATGTTTCTGGTCATCGTTTTGGAACAGCAGAAATTGAAGCCGCCATTGACGAACATTCTAATGTGGTTGAAACAGCTGTGGTTGGGTATCCACACGACATTAAAGGACAAGGAATTTACGCCTATGTCATTTGTAATAAACCACCAGCCAATATGGATGATTTTCTCAAGGAAATCAACGCTGTTGTCGTTGAAATAATCGGTCCAATTGCTAAGCCGGATAAGGTTCAAGTGGTAAGTGGTCTGCCCAAAACGCGGTCAGGAAAAATTATGCGAAGAATTCTTAGGAAAGTAGCCGAAGGTGATGTTTCCAATTTGGGAGATACCTCTACCTTACTCGACCCATCAGTTGTTGAAGAAATTAAAGCAGGCGCAGGCCTCTAAAGTATATGACACAACAAGACCCTTCCGAAGACAAAAGATTATTTCTCCTTGATGCGTTTGCACTCATTTACCGTGCTTATTTCGCTTTTGCAGGCAATCGCGTTGATCGCCACGGAAATCGCGCCAGCGGTTACACAATGGTAAACTCAAAAGGCCAGAACACTTCAGCTGTTTTTGGTTTTACAAATACACTTTTAGAGTTGCTCGAAAAGGAAAAACCATCTCACATTGCAGTGGTTTTCGATATGCCTGGCGCAACAAACCGACAGGTTGAGTATACCGAATACAAAGCTAATCGTCCGCCAATGCCGGACGATTTGAGGGACAGCCTTCCATATATTCAAGATTTGGTCAAAGGCTTCAATATCCCTGTTTTGGGCGTAGAAGGGTATGAGGCCGATGATGTCATCGGAACCCTCGCCAAAAAAGCTGAAAAAGAAGGTTACACGACCTATATGGTAACGCCCGATAAGGATTACGGTCAACTTCTTTCCGACAAGATTTACATGTACAAACCTGCCCGAATGGGTAATGGAATTGATGTGGTAGGCCCGAAAGAATTTTGCGAGAAATATGGCCTAGCTAGACCAGAACAGTTCATTGATGTTTTGGGCATGTGGGGAGATGCGGTCGACAACATTCCAGGCATACCAGGAGTGGGCGAAAAAACCGCTATCAAGTTCATTCAGGAATACGGTTCTATGGAAGGATTGTATGAAAACGTTGATAAGCTGAAGGGTAAGATGCAGGAGAAAGTTGCCGAGAATAAAGAGCAAGCTTTCATGTCGAAAATGCTCGCAACTATCATCCTGGATGTTCCAGTTGAATTTGATGAGCAAGACCTAATCATGGAAGAGCCAAACAAGGAAGCGTTGGCTGAAATTTTCGCGGAATTAGAGTTCAGAACCATTGCCAGAAAGGTATTGGGGCAGGAAGTAGCGGTAACTGGTCCAGCAACTAGCCCTAAGAAAAAAGCGGCTCCTGCAGGCCAAATTGATATGTTTGCTTCAACGGACACAGTTGTTGAAACGACCGAAGGTTCTGGCTATAAAACGCTTGCAAATACGGCCCACGATTATCAGCTGGTTGATACGGCTGAAAAGCGACAGAAGCTTATCGCCACACTTTCTAAAACTGAGACGATTTGTTTCGATACAGAAACAACGGGTCTTGACACGCTGACAGCGCAACTTTTAGGCATCGCATTTTCTATCGAAAAAGGAAAAGCATTTTACGTTTCTATTCCTGACGATGAAAAGGAAGCAAAGACGGTTTGTGCAGAATTCCAATCCATTTTTTCTGATGAGAAAAAGACGATGATTGCGCAGAATTTGAAGTATGATTTGTGCATTATGCTTCGCTATGATGTGACCATTTCTGCCAAAACGTTTGACACGATGATTGCGCATTATCTCATAAACCCAGATATGCGTCATGGAATGGATTTACTATCTGAAACCTATTTAGGTTATCAGCCGCAATCAATCACAGAGTTGATTGGAAAAAAGGGCAAGAACCAAGGCACAATGAAGGATGTCGCTTTGGATAAAGTGACAGAATATGCTGGCGAAGATGCCGATATCACATTCCAGTTATTCGAGAAATTCACACCGCTATTAGACGAGTTTGAAGCACGAAAGCTTTTTAACGGAGTAGAAATGCCGCTTATTCCAGTGCTTGGTGCAATGGAAATGGAAGGAATTAATCTTGATGTTCCGGCTTTGAAAGCGATGTCGGAAGAATTGAATACCGACCTCATCAGACTGCAAGGAGAGATTAAGGAATTGGCTGGCGTTGATGATTTCAACATTCAATCTCCAAAACAACTAGGCGATGTTTTATTCGACCATCTGAAGATTGATGAAAAAGCAAAACGAACAGGCAAAACCAAGCAGTACAAAACGGGCGAAGAAGTCCTGAGTAAACTGATTAACAAGCACCCAATTGTTTCAAAGATTTTGGATTATCGTTCGGTTCAAAAGCTGAAGTCAACTTATGTTGATACACTTCCAGAATTAGTGAATGAAACCACAGGAAGGATTCATACGAGTTACAATCAAGCGGTTGCAGCAACTGGTAGATTGAGTTCAGACAAGCCAAATCTTCAAAACATTCCAATTCGCACGGAACGCGGACGGGAGATTAGAAAAGCATTTATTCCACGAAGTGAAGACTACGTACTTCTAGCTGCGGATTATTCGCAAGTTGAACTAAGAATTATAGCCGCCTTGAGTAAAGATGCGCCTATGATTGAAGCTTTTAAGCAGGGTCAAGATATTCACGCGGCCACAGCCGCGAAGGTTTTTGGAGTAAAACTGGAAGAAGTGGACCGAGATATGCGAAGCAAAGCCAAGGCGGTAAACTTTGGTTTGATGTACGGACAATCAGCCTTTGGGTTAGCCGATAACTTGGGCATTTCAAGAACAGAAGCGCGCGATATTATTGACGAATATTTCAAGCAATTTCCAACTATTCGCGCCTACATGGATAGCAATATTCAATTCGCGAAGCAAAACGGATATGTGGAAACGATTATGGGCAGAAGGCGCTATTTGCGAGACATTAACTCAAACAATCAAACTGTGCGTGGTTACGCAGAACGTAACGCGATTAATGCACCGATTCAAGGTTCTGCGGCAGACATCATTAAAGTAGCAATGATTAACGTTTTTGCCGAAATGCAAAAGCGGAAAATGAAATCCAAACTGCTTTTGCAAGTTCATGATGAACTTGTATTTGATGCACACAAGGAGGAGTTAGACGAGTTAAAAGTGTTGGTAAGCGAAAAAATGGTTGGAGCAGTAACCTTAGAAGTACCAATGATCGTAGACATGGGAATTGGACAGAACTGGCTAGAGGCACATTAGGCTTTTGCTGACATCCTATTGAAATGGTAAATTCGTTTAGGAATTAAGGAACAAGGAAATGATTAAATCTATCGCATACGCACTTTCTATTATCACAATTGTAGGCTTTTTGGCTTCATGTGGTTCAGAACAAAAACCTGCTGCACCCGATCCAGTTGTTGAATCTGAACCAGAAATGACTGAAGCCGACCTAGCAGAAGCCGATGCCATGATTCAGAACATGCCATCACCCATCGAAATGGCCATTTTAGTAAAGCATGCTGGTGGAGAATACAATCCCAATTTGTTGAATGATGTAAAAAACCTCGACAAGTACGTTACCAACGGAAAAAAGACCCTCAACATGGGTATTTATAGTTCCGATGTTGGTTACACTTCGCTTTACAAACAAACTCAGGAAACTGTTTTTTACCTGAATAATGTTCGAAAATTGTCAGATGATATTGGGCTGTCGGATGCGTTTGACCAATCCATGTTTGACCGAGTTGAAGCAAACATTGAGAACCGAGATTCACTTCTTCAAATTCTGAGTAGTTCTTACGATTTGGCCAATCAATACTTGAAGGAGAACAACCGTATGAATACTTCGGTGTTGATGCTTGCAGGTGGTTGGTTAGAGTCCATGTATCTGGCGGCAAATTTGGGCGAAGGTGGGGGAAGGCCACAGGACATTATTTCACTCAGAATACTTGAGCAGGAAAAAGTGTTGAGCAAGATTGTGGTTGCTATGAAAATGATTGATGATGACCCTTTGGTTACTGAATTTGCATCTAAATTGGAAGAATTATCAACGGTTTTAGTCGCAAAAAACATACGGATTGGAGAAGGTGAAGACGCATCTGTAGACGCAGAAAAAATGGAAGAGGTTTACATCCTTGTTGACGAAATTCGCGCCTGGGCGGTAGCATAATTCAATGTTCTTGAAACAGACTCAATTAAAGCGGCCTTTCTTATGGTCGCTTTTTTTGTGCCTTATGATTTCTTCTGAGTCCAACGCCCAATATTTCGACTGGGCAAAAAGCATTGGTGGGCTTGGCTTGGATGTTGGAAGAGCAGTTACCACAGATATTGATGGCAACGTTATCGTTGTGGGCTCTTTTACAGGAGCCACTCAAATTGGTGATACATCTCTTACCGGTTATGGTTCGCTAGAAGGATTTGTGGCTAAATACACTTCCAACGGAGATTTTCTGTGGGCAAGAGCTATTTCTGGTCCAGCAGAAGATTTGGCTAGAGGAGTTGTTGCTGATGGAGACGGGAACGTTTTTGTGGTCGGGCATTTCACAGACACCGTCACCTTTCAGGTATCAGAAACCGACACAGCTGCCGCAAAGTCTGAAGGCAAGCAAGATGTGTTTATCGTTAAATACTCCCCTGATGGAGGTTTTTTGTGGCACCTGACTGGAGGCGGCACAGGAGACGATACTGCAACCGATATTGACTGGCACAGGTGGAGTGATAAGCTGTACGTGAGTGGCGGGTTCGAAAACCGCGCAAGTTTTGCTAATGCTACCATTTTTTCAAACGGTCTTTCTGACGCGTTTTTGATGAAAATTGATGGGGCAGGAAACGCACATTGGATACGAAACGGTGGTGGTTTAGAACATGATATTGCAGCATCGGTTGCTATTGGACATGACGAGTCTATTTACATTGTAGGGGATTTTTACGACCAAGCCTTTTTTGAGGGAACTACCCTCCAAGCCATGGGAAGCTCCGACATGTTCTTGGCCAAATTTTCGCAAAATGGCATCCTAGATTGGGCAGAAACAAACGGTGGAACATCTGTTGATGTAGCCACATCTGTAGGAACTGATTTGAACGGAAATGTTTTCGTTTCAGGATATTATCAAGGCACTACTTTCTTTCAAAACTTCACGGCTTCAGCGATAAGTTACAATGATGTTTTCGTTTCAAAATTTGATGGGGATGGAAATTGTCAATGGTTAAATTCCGCAGGAAGTTGGGGGCTTGACAACTGTTTAGGAATGGCCGTAGCTTGGGATGGCTCAACTTATTTGACTGGCTTCTTTGAAGAAGAAATGTTTGCTCAAACAGTTTCTTTTGAGGGAGATGGATACGACATTTTTATCCTCAATTATTTACCTGATGGAACCATCCGATACGGGAGAAAGGCAGGTGCAGGTAGTTCCGATTTTGGAACTGCCGTATGCTTGGGGCCAGACCAAAGTTTGTACATAACTGGCTATTATTTCTTTTTCTCCGATTTTGACCAAACCACAATAGGAATTGCAGATAACGGAGACGCTTTTTTAGCTCGAATGTCTGGGATTCTTGATGTTACAGAAGATGCCAAGAACGGACTAACTAACGATTGTGTGTTTTACAACCAAAGCCTTGAGGCTATTGACATTGAATGTTCAGATTTAACCGACTGGTCAGTAATTAACGCGCTTGGGCAAACTGTAAAAAGCGGAAGAACATATGCCAGACAAATAGATGTGGCCTTTTTAGAAGCTGGACATTTCATCTTTATTTCTCAGCAAAATGGAACTCCCGTTTCCCTGAAGTTCGTAAAGCCTTAGGAAACGACCTTTAGCGTACGGTCAATTTGACCCACGTGCCGCAATACATGTTGTCGCATGAATTTCACACTTTGCAGTATGCTGAGTTTTCCGGCTGCTGGATGTTTAAAAAGTTCATTTCCAACGATGCTTTCATCAACCGTTTCGTATTCCCTTTTAAGCGCTTCTCTTACATTATTCCATTCAGCAACAGCTTCTGCATAAGAAACCTTGGTTCCTTTGGGAATCTGAGCAACTGCCGGTGCTTTGTACTTAAACGGCAGAGAGACAGCGAAATTCAATAACTTCTGTTTGACTGCCGCACCGAACGTGGCTTTCTGATGCCCACCAA
>DMRV01000140.1 GCA_003456455.1 Flavobacteriales bacterium | reverse complement strand
ATTTATCTCTGGTTTCAGGGTCAAAGAGAGGAAGGAATTTTCGTGGGAATTTGGGTTCCCTCAATACTGAGTGCTGCAGTATTAATAAAACAGATTATTAACCAGGAAAGCACAAACAAATGATTTCAGACACGTTTATCTTCATATTTGGTGCAGCTATGTTTGCCATTTGGGTTATTGGTTCAGTTATCGAGCTTAGAAAGCTTGGTAAGTGACGGAAATCGTACGGAGCGCATTCCAGTTACCTATAATCATATACAATACGTACAGTTCGAGTTTACGAATGCTAGTGAAAAATACCAAGGCAACTCTTTAAGTTGTAATGTTCCTATCTATTCGGAAAATCCCGCCATCGAACCTTTTCTAGAATAAAGTTTCAATTGACATAAGTCAATTCTCGTACGCATTTTGCATTTTGCAGGTTCTAATTCATACCCCTGTTTCTAATGCGCCAATCTATTTTCACTCTGCTACTTTTTGCAATCGCATTTAGCAGCCATTCGCAAGTAAGAACCTTCGACTTTAACCCGAAGCAAATCATCAATACAGAGAACATTGAAATTGTCCGTGATGAGTATGGAGTTCCGCACATTTTCGGAAAGACAGATGCCGAAGTAGCATACGGTTTAGAATGGGCCACTTGCGAAGATGATTTTGAAACATTGCAATACCTGCTGATGGCAGCCAAATGTTATCTAGGAATCCATTTGGGTGTTGAAGGTGCAAGAATCGATTATGCCGTACAGGCAATGGGCTTACACGAGTTTGTAGAACAGAACTACGAATCTGGGGTAGCAGATGACTTTAAACTGATTCTAGAAGCCGCTTGTCAGGGTGTAAATGCATACGCAGCTGCGCACCCTGAAGAAGTTTGGGTGAAAAAATCCTTTCCTGTTACTCCTCAAGAGGTGATTATTGGGTTTATGTTAGGCCAGAGTTTGATGGCTGGAGTCGATGGTGTGATAAGCGGTATTCTGGACGGTCGTTTTGCTAAGGAGCTTCCAAAAAAAGAGATTAACGATGATGGGGTTGGTTCTAACGCCTACGCGTTCAATTCGGCCTTATCAGACCATGGCAATACGTATCATGTGATTAATTCCCATCAACCCATCGATGGGATTTTGTCTTGGTATGAGGCGCATCTGCACAGCGAAGAAGGTTGGAATATTACTGGTGCATTGTTTCATGGAAGCGTTTCAGTGCTTCACGGAACAAACGAAAATTTGAGTTGGGCGCACACAACTGGCGACCTGGACCTTCAGGATGTATATGTAATGAACATGCATCCAAAGAAGAAAAAGTGGTACAAGTTCGATGGAGAATGGCACAAGCTTCAAACTAAGCGTGCAAAACTGAGAGTCGGTCTTGGCAAAAAGCAAGGCTTCAAAATTACCATCGGCAAGAAATACTGGTGGAGTAAATACGGTCCAACTTTCATTACAGAGCACGGAACATTCGCCTTCAGAATGCCTTCTTTGTTCGAAATGAACGCTGGCGAACAGTGGTATAGAATGAACAAAGCCAAGAACTTTACTGAGTTCTACAAGGCGCTAGATATTCAGGGCATTGTAATGCAGAACATTACTTATGCCGATAAAAACGACACCATCTTTTTTATCGCTAATGGAAAGGTCCCAGTTCGTAATCCGAATTACGATTGGAGCAAAGTCTTACCCGGAGACACATCTGCAACGCTTTGGACCGAATACCTAAAAACAGAAGAACTGGCTCAAAACCTTAATCCTGCTTGTGGTTATGTATTCAACACAAACAACTGCATTTACAATAACACGTGCCTAGATTACGTGAACGACCCAGACCTTTTCCCTGTTAGCATTGGTTACGATGCCCAAAAACAAACAAATCGTGGTAACAGAAGTAAGGAAATTCTAGAAGGGCTTTCCCACATTGATTATGAAGGCGTTAAGAAATTGAAGTTTGACATTCAGTTTCCGGATAGCATGGTGTTCTTGAAGAACTATCCGATTATGGAGTTATTCAGGATGAATCCCAATGACCACCCAGATATCGCTGATGTTATTACCAAGTTCAACAATTGGAATTTCCGAGGAGACAGTACGGATATGAATGCCGCTGTCGTGTTCACCATGATGTACGAGATGTATCATGACAACACGTTTAAAGTGCAAGACATTCGCGAAAATGATAGCATTCGTCAAGAGTTTTTCTTGACAAACCTCAGAGACACCAAAGCACGGTTAATAGAGCATTTCGGAAGTATCGACATTCCGCTAGGAACCGTTCAAGTACTTTCTCGTGGAGGCGTTGATCTTGCCATTAATGGTGGCCCAGATGCAATCAGAGCAGTCTATTGTAACCCGAGAGATGATGGCAAACTCCCAATGTATATTGGAGATGGCTTGGTTCAGTTGGTTAAATTCACCAAAGATGGACCAGAGATTGAGAGCATCAGTCCTTATGGTGCAAGCAACAAACCGGGAAGTAAACATTACACCACACAGATGAAAAAATTCGTTGCAAACGAGTTTAAGAAAATGAGTTTAGATAAAGCTGAGGTGTACAAGAATGCTTCTGAAATTTATCATCCTGGAACTGAACGAAAGCAATGATTGAGATACAACTGAATACGGAAATCAACAAATCTGCCGAAGAATGCTGGACAGTCTTTGGTGTTGGCTACACGGACATTTACAAGTGGAAATCTGACATTACGAGTTCAGATGGTGAGGGAGGACCTTTTGGTGATTCTCCCGTAGGCTCTCGAAAAGTTGAGACATCTAAATTGAACTTTTCTGAAAAACTTCTTCATTTCAGTAATTCTGAAAGAGCATTTACTTACCAAGTACTTGGATTGCCTTTTGTGGTTTCTAACGC
>DMRV01000045.1 GCA_003456455.1 Flavobacteriales bacterium | reverse complement strand
AGATTGTCGATGTTCTTTCGGAACGGAAATTTATTTAAATTGTCCTTGTATCTCTCCTGTGGGAAGAGCGCAATTCCGCCTACACCAAGCACCAGGTTGTTATCCCAAGCTGCTTTTCCCTTACGGTAGTTGGCACGTGCTAAGCCAGTAAATGCAATTGATATCGCGTTCTGACCACCTGAAGCCCAACTCTTAAGATACGTTTGTCCAAGATTGAGGGCCAGCGAACCTCCAATATCCCAATGTTTCGTGGAATCTTCATGCGCCTTAAGCTCTGCTTCGGCTGCAGTGGCTACGTCCTTAATCTGCATATCCTGCGCAAAAGCTGCGGATATGAAAAGAGACGTGATAAATAGAATTGTTAAACTGTAATGTTTCATATGTGTTTGTTTTTTTGCGGATACAAGAGTAGACCAATCCTGATACTAGACAATTGAGAAACAACAGAGGGCAATTTGGGGGAAACCACACCTCTCTTTTTCTTGGATAACCATTCTACGCTGAAAACGTAAAAACCTGATTAAAACTTGGAGCCTCCTTGTTTAAGTTCATTACGAAACTTAGCACCATTATTTCGGAAGATATTGAAGTATTTCTGCCCCGTTTGAATCTGCTTAATAAGATACTTTTTGTCTTGGTCATTCTCCGTCTCAAAGGCAGCATCAAACGCTTTTTCTGTGTCGTCCTGCAGCCAATCTATTAATGTACGGCCATCTCGTTCAATGGCGTTCATGTCAACACGCGCATCGTAGACAAAGAAAAAGCAAATGTTTAGTGCGTTCTCAAAAACCACTTTCCTAAGTAGCGTGCCGCCTCTAAATCCTGGTTCATCTTCGCAGTAGAAGCATTCGTAATTGCTTTTAGTCCAGTTCAAAATCTCATTCAAGCTATTGCCAGAACTTCTTCGCTGCATCAAATCCTTAATAAATGCTGCCTGATTATTCTCAATCCCGCTGCAAACTTTCTTATTGTAATAGGAATTAACTCTACCACAATCAGCTTTTTGCGCTACGGACGTAAACGACAATCCAACAACCAGCACACAGACAAACAAAACTCGTTCAATAAACATTGACTTCTCTTTCAAGTTGAACACCAAATGTATCGTAAACGGACTTCATTATCTGCTCTGATAAGTTGAAGATTTCAACACCCGTGGCATTTCCATAATTAACCAAAACCAAAGCTTGTTTGCCATGGCTGCCTGTATTACCTACAACCTTGCCTTTCCATCCGCACTGCTCTATAAGCCAACCAGCAGCCAGTTTGGTGTTTTCTCCTGCGGGATAACCAGGGATTTCTGGGTATTTCGTCTTCAACTCTTCGTAAATCACAGTTTGAACAACAGGGTTCTTGAAAAAACTACCTGAATTACCCAACACTTTAGGGTCAGGCAACTTGCTCTGGCGAATACCGATTACTGCCTGGCTAACATCTTTTATTGTCGGAGAGGAAATACCTAATCGCTCCAACTCTTGGTCAATAGCTCCATAAGATGTGTTGAGATTCGCCTGCTTATTCAAGCGAAGCGTTACTGAAGAAATAACGAATTCATCTTTCAGCTTTCGCTTGAAAACACTCTCCCGATAACCAAATTCACATTCACTTGCAGAAAATGAGCGGACATTTCCTGTTGCCAACTCCACTGCCTCTAACACGTGAAATACATCTTTCAACTCTACGCCATACGCACCAATATTTTGCATGGGTGCAGCGCCAACATTTCCGGGAATTAGCGAAAGGTTTTCGATGCCTGCATAACCATTCGTAATACAATGCATGACCAATTCATGCCAAGGTATACCTGCTCCAGATTTCACAAAAAACGAATCTTCGGTCTCATTTATGAGTTCAATTCCTGAAATCTCGTTCTTAATAACGAGGGCATCAATGTCTTTCGTTAGAAGAATATTGCTTCCTCCACCAAGAATAAAACGGGGCTCGTTGTGAAGCGAGTTATCTGCCAGAATTTCCTGCAGGTTGGAGACGGAATCAACACGAGCCATTAGCTTGGCTTGAGCGCCCAGCCCGAACGTGTTATACGGTTTGAGGCAAACGTTTTTCTCAATCATTAGCACGAATATAGACGAACCAAGTACCTGAATATTGAGCCTGCGGAAGAAGTATTAACACTTATTGGTGTATTCTAGAATAGCTTCAGTCGCGCCCATTCGGTTATTCATAAAATCAAGTATTGCCACTTTCAAATCTGACTCGTTATTATTCAATAACTCTTCAAGTTTTGATTCTAGTTCGTTTTCATTTCGAATGCTAAAAGCAAGTCCATTATAAACCATTTCTCCTGCATCAGGAAACCGTGAGTAATCGGGACCAAAAACGGTTGGCACACCGAAAGCTGTAGCTTCCAAAATGTTGTGCAACCCAGTTCGGAAGCCGCCACCAACGTATGCCACATCAGCATATTGGTAAACCTTACTGAGCAAACCAATTGAGTCAATAATCAATACATCTACATTACTATTTTGATACTTGGAAAGCCGAACTGAGCCAGGAAATAGCATCTCTAAACGCTCAATATTCTTTGGTCCCACTTCGTGCGGTGCAATAATCCATTTTGTACCTGGGAAACTACTTAGTGCTGATTGCAGAAGCTTCTCATCTTCTAGCCACGTACTACCGCAAACCACCAGTTTTGAATCTCCTTTGAACTGTTCAATCTCAGAAATTGATTCCGCTTTTTCGGCAATTTCCATCACGCGGTCGTAGCGCGTATCACCACAAACCGTTGTGTTTTTTACATCAATTTGATGGAGGAGTTTTTCTGAATCACCATCAACAAGAAAAATCTTACTAAATAGTTGGAGCGCTTTTCTACCTGTGGCTCCATAAAACTTAAAGTACTGCTGACTTGCTATAAACTGTGCCGAAATCAGCATCAGCTTTGCGCCATGCTTTTTGGCTTCATTCAGATGATGAAACCAAAGGTCGTACTTGACAAAAATGACCTTGCTTGGTTTGATGGCATTAACGAATCTACTAGCGTTCGCTTTCGTGTCTAGAGGCATATAAAACACGTGGTCTGCCAATTCATAATTCTTCTGGACCTCATATCCTGAAGAAGAAAAAAAAGTGAGAATGACACGTAAACTGGAGTTGGATTCTTTTAGCCTTTCTATAATCGGCCGGGCCATTTCAAATTCGCCCAAGCTGGCGCAATGAACCCAAAGAGTTTCTCCAGAAAAACCACTCGTTTCTTTTTCGATTCTTGTGAGCAAACCGACTCTACCATCAAGCCATTTTTTGGCCTTTGGATTGAAAAAAGAGGCTACAAAAACCGCAAAATGATAAAGCCGAATACCGATGTTGTAGAACGCTAACACGAAATCAATATTCGTAATATTCGTCCTGATTGCGCTTGTAAAATGGCATCATCCAGCCAATTTTAATTCCAAAAAGAAAGTCATTGTACTTATCAGTCCTCACACTCATGGATGGAATATCATAACTTCTTCGGTTTCCCGTAAAGCCTTGTCTAAACTCAAAACCACCATAAAAATTGAGTATGCGAGTGTTACCCTGATAGTGATAGCCAATAAACTCCTGAAGGAAAACTCCGTTGGTCAAGCGATCATACGCTTTATGATAGTCGCCTCGTAGTTGCGGGACGTTATCGCTCTCGGCATTGTACCGAATCCAATGCTCCATAAAACCACCGCCAATTGAAAAAATGAAACCAGAGTTGGGGTTTGGAGCGACCCAAGAAAACATTTTCCCGAAGGAAAAATCGAAAGAATAACCTTGCTGAGAAATATCAACAAACGCCTGTTCTCCGCCCTGACCGATTACTAGATTATTCGAATTAATCATTTCAGAAAGCAGGTCCTCTTTTCCAACCACACTGTTTCCAAAAACGTAGTGACCGCCTAAAGAGAAAAGCCAATTTGTTTTGGTTTTGTAAGCAAACGAGCCACCAATGTGATTCGTAAAACCGAACCTATCAGCATAATCGCCAACTGGAATCTGTGCAACATAAGAAGCGCGAACTAGAAAAGTACCAACGGCTGTATCCTTCACCATACTGTCTGCATCCCGTTTTTTCTGTGCTATAGCACCGAAGGAAAGAAGCAAACAAAAAATGGAAATAAGATATTTCATGTGTTGGGCAAAGGTAACAGGAACGGGATTACCTCTTAGTTTACAATTGACGCAGAATACGAACTGATATTGTGAGTGGTGTGAACAGAGAGTCGAAACCGAAAAATTATCTAACTACGGAACCGTTGGGAAGTTCATTTTCTGGGGCGAGAAGTACAACGTCATCTGTTTCTGGAGTTGCGCCTAAAACCAATACTTCACTGCTGAATCCGGCCACTTTTCTAGGTGGAAAATTGAATACGGCTACAATTTGTTTTCCTATCAGTTCCTCTGGCTTGTATCGTTTTGTAATCTGAGCACTACTTCGTTTTATTCCTAAATCACCAAAATCAACAGTGAGTTTATAGGCTGGTTTTCTTGCTTCTGGAAATTCCTCCACACTAACAATGGTTCCAACCCGCAGGTCAATTTTCTGAAAGTCTTCAAAAGAGGCATTTTCCATGCTTCAAATATAAGTTGAGAAGCGAATTTGTCTGCTAATTGTCATGCATTGATATAAATCACTCGTGTAAACATTTGATTTACGGTGAGTGCATCTATTTTAGTCGACTCATA
>DMRV01000191.1:6302-7503 GCA_003456455.1 Flavobacteriales bacterium | reverse complement strand
TACCATCCCCAACCTACTATCTTGTGTATGACGTCATACACTCTACTGTAATTAACCAATACGGGTTATACAAGCCTTGTGATTTTACCAAAAGGAGTTATAACAAAACCAGAAAATTTGCCGTATATTGTTAGAGGTTAAGGTGGGGTCTTAGCTCTTGATTAAACGGAACTGTAGCATGAAATTTAAATCAATAGAAAAAAGTGCGATTAAACACTCTGATGGAGAAACGGTAACATCGAAAAAATTAGCGATTACTATGGAGCTTAATGACATGATTCTCTGTCATGGAGGTAGTAACAGCCATGAACTCAATACAGAGATAATTAAAACTGTTGAGGAAAAATTGTTAGATATAGAGGAGCGGAAATTAGTACGAAAACGTGTTGTAAATGTGCTAATTGAATCTTTAAGTAACCTTACAAACCACTCGTGCAAGACAGCAGACGCTCTTTGTCAAACGGCAGTTACACTTACCCAAGCGGCAAATTACTATGTTATACAATGCACTAATCGTATTAAGAAAAATGAGATTCCTGTTTTAGAAGAGCGTTTAAAAAAATTAGCAGTTCTAGACAATAAAAATTTGGGAGAAGTGTACAGACAAGTTTTAATTCAAAACAAACCATCAACTAAAGGAGGAGCAGGTTTGGGATTAATTGATTTAACCAGAAAGGCAAATGGTAATGTCAGTTATGAGTTTACAGAAAAAAATGAAAATTGCTTTTTCTTCACCTTATCAATTAATATCAATAGACTAAAAGCCCAATAAATGAAAACTTTCGATTACCCCTTAACTGAAGGTCGCCCTTCAATATCACTTAACCATAAGGAAGGTATACTAACGATATCGGGTAGGAGTATTTTACCTGATTCAGACATAGTCTATAAACCGATAATGGATTTACTTGATAATTATTTTGACCAAAACGATAAAATAGTCTGCAATGTTCAACTAGAATATTTCAATTCATGTTCCGCTCGTTCGCTAATGCAATTGTTTCAGATGCTAGATAAACATGCGCTAAAGAAAAAGCATATTACTACCATCTGGCATTACGAAGAAGAAGATGATGATTCTTATGAATTTGGACTAGACCTACAAACATCTCTTCGACATCCTGTTGAATTAACAGAGATTCAGAATAAAAAACCTGACTAAAAATCCGTTGTAACAATGAATTTGGTATTAATTGTGACT
>DMRV01000191.1:0-6239 GCA_003456455.1 Flavobacteriales bacterium | reverse complement strand
AGGTCTTAACCATCCACAAAAAAGGCGCTTCAAGATGAAAATCCGATCTATTGTAAAACCGATATTAATTTTAGGTCAGAACTATAAGCTTGATGATCTTCTGCGAGACAACGAGCTGTTGATGGTTTGTGCGGATGATTTTAATGATGAAGACTGTGATCGTCATTTAGCAGCAGCAGAAACTGAAGTGTTGTTGATTTCAGAAGAGAAGAAACTTCGAAAGCGAATATTCTACATTCTTGTAGAAAGCATGCAAAACATAAGCCGCCATAAGGCAACTGTTCATGTTGCTACAGATGGTTCTAAGCCAATTTTACTTATTGGCAAGCACGAAAGAAAACCATACATACTAACGGCAAACCCGATAAAATCGAGCAAGATAGATGAGTTGCAAGAGCGCATAGACCTTATTAACAGAACAGGAGTTGGTGAATTGAGACAGCTTTACAGAGAAACTTTAAACAATAGTGAGGTGAATGAAGTAGGAGGTGTCAATCTTGGTCTTATTGACATTGCAAGAAAAGCCGGTGGTCAAATGCAATACGGATTCGAGAAAATTGATGAAGAACACTCGTACTTCATTCTCAAAATAAACATTGATGTAGAGGTCTAAACTTGTAAGAACAGCTAAAGCTGATCTACAATCTGCCTAAAAACATGGCGCCAGCGAACTCGTTCAGCAGCAACCTTATCATCTCTATTAGCCATTAACACAATAATTATGTTCTTCTCTGGATGAACATAAATGTGCTGCTTGTACATGCCATCTGCCATGTAATCTCCGTAGGCTTTCTCCCCAATGTGCCAATTGTAGTTGTATCCAAAACCACTACCATTTGTGGTATCGCGGCTTACTGACTTTTCCACCCAATTTTCAGGGACAATTTGTTCTCCATTCCAGTTGCCGTTATTTAGATATAGCCGACCAAATTTGGCGTAATCCAATGCCGTAGCGCCCATGCAGCAAAAGGTTTTATCCTCGCCTTTTTTGTCGGTTGTCCAAATGGCATCAGAACACATATTTATCGGTTTCCAGATTTTTTCCGTCAAATACTCAGATGGTTTCTGTCCTGTTGCACGATGAAGAATCAAACCTAAAAGCTGTACATCCAAATTGATGTATTCCTGATAAGTGCCTGGCTCATGCTCGAATTCAACATGTTTCAATGTTCGTGCTACATCGTTCCCGTAATAGAGTTCTGCATCTGTTATCAACTTCAGTTTAAAGCCAGAAGTCATATTGAGCAAATGCTCCACTTCAAGCTTCTCCGACATGGCAATCCCCTTCAATTCAGGAATGTAATCAACCACCTTATCATGAACGCTTTTAATCTTGCCTTCTTCGATTGTAATACCAATCATGGCTGAAGTAAAAGACTTGGCAACTGAATAAGATGCATTTACATCTGTTGCGGAGGTTTTCTGCCCGTAGAAATCATAAAGCAATGTATCATTCCGTATGATGAGCATACTACGAACTGGCCGCGATTCATTCAATGCGTCAGGTGTAACAAAATAGGGACTTCCACTACTCCAGTCTGTGACCTTTAGATTGCTAGCAACTGCATTTACATCAGCATGAAACTCAAAACATGTTTCTCCAGCTATAATTTCTGAGGATGGAAAACGATGCAAGTCTTTATGATCTGGATAACCAAGAAATACGCCACGCATAAGTGCACAGCCAGAAAACAGGCAGGCAATCAGTAAGAATGGCAATAAATGGATTTGAAATTTCAAACTATGATTAAATGAGAACTACTGAGTAACCTTCTACGGTATTTGACCTCCAAAATAGTGACATAAAGCGTTTCTCTCACAGTTATTTTTCCTAGAAGTGGATGCGGAAGCCGATAATGGTCAAGCATACCACATCCCCACTTTTCAGAATTCTCGATAAGTCTCATTTTTGATTGTTCCAACTCGTCCAAAAATTTCTCGGTCTCTTCTCGTTGAATCAATCCAAGATCCGTCTTATTTTCTTGTGCAGCAGCGGTTTTCAGCAATTTCCCATATTCTTTACCTACAACCGAAAAATCTCGGCTTTCTCCCCGATAACAACCATGCAAAACCTTTAAAAACAACTTTGGATAGCCAAGAACTTTGGCCAACATAGATATATTCTCATGCAAGTAAAAGAGATGAATTCCACCTATAATTGCCGTAGAATTTGTTCCAAGCAACTTATCAGAGAACATGTCTAGTTCGCGGTCTAAAGCGTCTAATATTTTGGGTTTGCTCAGCTGCATTTCAATTTCTAAAACAGAAAATTAAATTACAGCACTACTGCCCTAAGTACAAGGTTTTGTCGTTTAACTACCTGACTATTAGACCTGTAAAAATGTTATGACGCCTAATAGACGAACGACACTTACGAGTAACGTTCATCCGATATTTTCAAATGGTGCTCCTTATGGCTTTGGTCCCAACCTTTGTGTTCTTACCAATAAACAGGTCCCTTGCCTAAGTACTTCTCTATAATGGGCATGTAATAATCCTTGATATCATCCAAGGTGTAAGTCTCTGGACGCTTGGTATAAAGATCGTACTGATTAAAGTCCTTAACCCAATCTAAGTACGGCTTTTCTTCTTCTGACATGATATTCATGTAAGAACCACTTGTATGCCACGGGTAAAAACTGTGGTACCGTATCATGGTCATACCTTCTTTAGGAATGGTGTTTTCATTATGATTTGAAAGGACTTGAAATAAGTATTCATCGTGCCCCCACGCTTTTAGCGCATTATCTAGACCGGAATGCTTGGCATACATGCCCAATTCGGTATTGTACCGTGCATCCTTCATATCAGGATTGGCATCATTAAACTCAGAATAAACCAACGTATCTGGAAACTGACAACCAACCAGAAAGATGTCACCAACTAAGCCCCACTGCTCGGTCATACTAGTGCCATCCTCATCTTCTCCCCACAAAAACATGCACTTACCTAGGTCGTGAATGAGTCCTACAAGTTGCATCCAATCTGGGCGGTTTTCAGCACGCATTCCTTCTGCTGTTTGCACCAAATGATGCAAGTTCGGAAGATTCATGTCAGGGTCGCTCAGGTCAACAAAAACATTCAGCTTTTCCATAGCCTCCCACATGTGCATGGGCTTATCAAACGTGAGGTACTTATTACGCATACGCTGCACGTATTCAACCGTTTGGTTGGTACGCATCTTACGATAGTTCTCTCTTACAGTAGCTATGGTTTCGCCTTCTTCATAATTCCGGAAGTTGGCCGCTTTGGTTGTAGTTTCCATGGTGTAAAAATAAGCGATGAAGATGTCATGCAATGAGGTGATGAAGGAGATACACCGCATTTTTCGCTAGTCACTATTCGCTTATCGCTAGTTTTGCAGTATGCTTAAGTACTCAGCAGATATTCGCACACTTGCCGTAGTGGCGCTCTATTTCACATGTTCCATACTGGCGTGGATTTACTTTCCGGCTGAATGGTACTTGCGTTTGCCCATTATAGCAGTGCTGGCGGTGCTTTCGTTCATGTGTGCGGTTATCGTTCACAATACCATTCATCATCCCATTTTTAAGAGTAAAAGGATGAACAAGTTGTTTCAGATTGTGCTGTCATTCACGTATGGGCATTCGGTAAGCGCCTACGTTTCGGGGCATAATTTCAGTCACCACCAGCACACACAAAAACCCATGGACCGCATCCGTAGTACGCAGATGCGCTATAAGTGGAACTTCCTTAATCAGTTCATGATTTTCTTCCAGAATGCGCCTGGTATCATGAAGGATGAGAACATTTTTGCCAAGCGTATGCTGAAGGAAAAACCGAGTTGGTTCTACCAGTATGCCTTAGAAATGGTGATTGTTCAGGGCGTTAAATTTGGATTGTTGTTCTACAATTGGGAATATGCGCTGCTGCTCATTTTCATTCCTCACCTGTACTCTGCCTGGGGAATTGTAGGAACCAACTACTGGCAGCATGATGGCTGCGATGAGAACCATGCTGTCAACCATTCGCGAAACTTCACCAATCCGGTACTCAACTTCATTGCGTTCAACAACGGCTTTCATGGCGCGCATCATGCGCGTCCTGATATCCATTGGAGCATGTTGCCAGCATATCATGCCGACCATATTCGTCCGCAATTGCATCCAAACCTAGAACAGAAGTACCTCCTGCCCTATTTATGGCGCACATGTGTTTGGCCTGCCAAGCGCTTAGATTACTTAGGAAAACCTGTTCTATTAGATGATTCAGTTCAATACGAAGATTGGATACCAAGTGCGGATATTGAGGCGAATAAATATCAATTAGGAGTTGAGCAATGAGAAAACTTTTAGTGCTTTCTTTCTTTATCGTATTCCTTGCTACTTGTGAGCAAGATGATGCGTTAAAAGACTGTGATGAGTGGATAACCATCTGTTCCGATACTACGATGGCATTAGACCCATCAAAAGCAAACAGAAAGGTGTTAATCATTGGCATTGATGGCTTTAGAGCAGATGCCATGCAAGAGAGCGTTTCGCCATTTATGTATGGCTTTGCCCAGAATGACGACACCTATTTTACAGACCAAAACCACGTGCAAGAACTGACCTTTAGCGGTCCAAATTGGAGCAGCCTTTGTACGGGAGCCGATTTTTGTAAGCATACGGTTACTACCAATGGTTTTGGTGGCAATAGCTTAGATGTTTTCCCGCATTTCTTCAAATACCTTGAACAAGCTAGGCCACAAAAAAACACAGTATCAGTGGTTAACTGGACAGAGATTAATGAAGATATAGCCTCTACTTTTGCCGATTACGCTCCTACCGAAAGCATCAACGACAATGAAGTATTTACGATTGCAAACAATCTGCTAAACCAAGGTTCTCCACTGGTTCCAGATGTGCTTTTCCTGCAATTTGACGAATTGGACGCCACCGGTCATGACTACGGTTTTAGTCCAGACGTTGTAGAGTACACAGACTATATAGCTACGTTAGATGGTTACATCGAAAGTTTGATGAGCATTATTAACGCAAAACGATTAAACGGTGAAGACTGGTTGGTGTGCATTATTTCTGACCACGGAGGTTCTGGCAAAAGCCACGGTGGTAAATACGACAACCCGAACGTGCGCCATACCATCATGTATATGAATGCACCAGGCGTGAACTTTAAGCAGTGGTACACCAGCTCACAAACAGACCTCGCTCCTACTGTACTCGATTATTTAGGTGTGGAAAGTGCAGAATTCAACTGCAAGACGGACGGAATATCCGTCATTGAAGATTAATCGTTCTTCAATCCCTTATCCATTTCTGGGCCGTTCATGATGTAGATGCTTATCCAAACAGCTACGCTGAAATACAAAGACATCCACACAAATTCGTACTGCCAATCGGCTACAGCATAGGTTTGTCGCCATACGGTTGCTACCTGATGGAATCCTTCTGAAAGTGAGGCATAAACCTTTCCGTTTGCTTGGTCTTCAATCCAATGATTTACGTAAGCGGGAACATCCACCGTTACCATATACACCACATAACCGAACGCGGCTACAATTCCAGCTGTGAGGAAATTCTTTTGTGTGCCTTGATAGTGCTTTCGCCCTCGAATAAAACCAAGCATGGTCAAAGCCGCTGCTGCGGCCCACAAGCTTTCCTCAATGGTGGTTCCGAAGAAGTTACCCGTGGTACACGCGTACCAAGAGAAGCATTCGGCAATGAATATCATTGGAACAATAATCTTGGAAATAGAGAGCACACCATAATCTTTCGTTCCCTTGCCAATTTCGTGCAGCAGAAACGCCCACTGAGCAACAAACGCTAACTCTGCAATGGTTGCTACCGAACGACCTATGGCAATGGCAGATATCCAATGGTCTACAAGTACAATTCTGCGTACATCACCTCTTGGCAATATGGAACGAAACCCACAACCAATGGTGTAAATACTTGCTAGTAGGAACTGATAGTTCCTCACGTGCTGAACCATTTGGCTCATATTCGGAAGCTTCTTAAGCAGCATCTTTCTGCTGATAAAAAGCATAATCAAGTTAAATACCGCAATTGCGGACATTCCGCCCCACCAAACGGCTACCGAAGTTGGTATTACTGAGAAATCAATCATGTCTTAAAATTTGGATTGGACGCTAACACTTTAGACCGAATTACATCGGTTTTCCAACCATTTTGGTTTAACCAGGAAACCAGTGAATCGCGGTTTTTTTTCGCTTCGTCAATCTGATGCGTTTCCATGGTGATAAAAGCAATGCTGTT
>DMRV01000062.1:3166-4495 GCA_003456455.1 Flavobacteriales bacterium | reverse complement strand
TAGTCACGCATCTCAAAACAGCTCTATCATGCACTTTGGCCTTGGAACAAACACCGCTGCTGATAGTATTATTGTGATTTTCCCAAGCGAATCTGAAACCATCTTAACAAACATTTCTGCAGACCAAGTAATAACGGTAGTTGAAGATGTTTTAACCAATTCTAGTTCACCTTCCGCACAGCGTAAAGTTGACTTAATCAAGTCAAATTATGGGTACACATTGAACATCGCGTCCACAGAACGTGAAGAGTCTTTGTCTTTAGATTACATTGATGTTGCTGGGCGTTTGGTTAAAACGGAACAGGTATTCATCAAGCAGGGAAACAATCAGCACCTTTTAACTCCTCCTCAAACTAAAGGAATATACCTACTGTCAATTCGTGGTAAATATTTTAAATGGACTGAGAGAATCATTTTGCCTGAATGAGCCTTAACACAGCATCAAGTCTTACTACCTTTTGTCAATCAAAATTTGTGGCTTTCGTTGATTTTCGTCAAACTTCAACTTATTGATTTCTTCATTGCTAGCTAAAATCAAACGTGGTTTCACACGAAGTTTACCGCTTAACTTCTCAAGTACTTTATACTCAGCATTTTCTCCACGAAGAAGCGCTTTCACCACTACTTCATCCAGCCCAAGCTCATCGCTGTGCAATTCCACAACAAAATTGGCTACTTCAGCAATCGCATTTAGCTCATCAATAATGGCATTCGGATAAAGCGAAGTGCCTTTAAGTTTCACCATTTGCTGCTTGCGTCCAACCACAGGTCCAAGGCGTGGCGTGTTCCGTCCGCAACTACAAGGCTCAGTATAGTAATGGCATATATCTCCCGTCCTAAAACGGAGTACAGGGGTTCCTTCTACGCCCAAAGGAGTAACCACCACTTCCCCGCTCTCTCCATTCTTTACTTGATTTCCGTCTTCATCTAGTACTTCTGCAAACATTAGTTCGGGCTGAAGATGAACGCCATTTCCAGCTTCACATTCGGTAAAAGCCGTGGCCATTTCTGTACTAGCGTAGGTAGAAAACAACTGCACCTTCCATTGGTCTGTAATTCGCTTCGCGAGATAATTGGGCTTCAGCTTTTCATCGCGCACTGCTTCGCCAATGCAGACAATTTTTTTAACACTGGTCTTATTCGGGTCAATTCCATTTTCAATGGCATACTTAATAAGCCTTGGAATAAAACTTGGAACAGCAACCAAAACCGTTGGGCTAAATCGTTGAATACTTTCCCATTGTAATTGTAAAGCACCAGGCCCTGAACGTATGATACGTGCACCTAATTCATTCGCTCCAAGGAAATACGCCAACCCAGCCATAAAAC
>DMRV01000062.1:0-3135 GCA_003456455.1 Flavobacteriales bacterium | reverse complement strand
ACAATATCACGTACATCAGTCATCGGCACACATAAAAAGTCTTCATTACGGCTCGCGATATCATCCTTCTCTGTAAAAGGGAAATTCTGGATATCTGAAAGCTCTTCAAGCACTGTAGCTTCTGGCCCTGCCCACGCAAGTTGGTCCTTATAATACCAGCTATTCTTCTTCAAATATTGGATGTGTTCGTTGAGCGATTTCAACCAATAATTCTCGCGAGCCAGTGCGCTTGTTTCAATCTGTTTCAATGGCATGCTTTCAAATTCTCTTTAATCTTATTCCTTTCCTGTTCAGAGGCTACTTCCTTGCTTAAACTGAGTTCGTAATAGCCTTTCGCCTTTTCAAAATTATCCTGTTCAAGGTAATAATCTCCCAACATAAAATAGGTGATGTAGTTCTCGGGGTTACTCTTGACGAATTCATCTTCCAAGCCAGTATTCCACTCGATTTCCTTTCCTAAAGCAACATTATCGAAAAGACGATTCTTGAGTTCCTTGTATCGAAGAAAGCTTTGATATGAGTTGGACGATAGGAATGTGTCTGATGGAACAACCAAAGAATCAACGGAGATGCCAGATGTCAGATATGAGATATCAGATAGATTTCTGGCGTCTGACGTCTGAGTTCTGACATCTGACCGAAAGATTTTCTCGAGGTCATAGCAGACAAACTCACCCAACTGAAACGGGTTTGTGCTTATCCATAGTAGACGCTTTTCAGGCTGGAAAACAATTCCATGATGCGCTAAAAGCTGATTAATTGCTTTTGGGTTTCCCATTCCCAAATCCACATCATTCAGACCTTTTTGGTTGCGTAGAATCTCTACCGATTCGGTTGGGTCAATGGGGAAATTTGCTTCCAACAATTGATTCAAACGCTTAAATCGATACTCAGAATCCGAATCCTGAATATTCTTAATATTGATAGAATCGTTCTTGAATGTTTCACTCTGATAATGATTGGCGCAGGTCAAGCGGCCATCTCCGGGTCGGTAAATGTCAATTCGCTTAGGAGACTTTTCTATGATAGCAGCAGCCTTATCAGCAGCAGACGCAACCAAAATAGACTCCGACACAAACGTCTCCCTCGATTTAGCAATGGCATAGGCTTCATCAATCGTTCTCGCATATTGCAGAATCTCCCTTGCAAGAATTGAAATAGGAGTCTTCGCTCCGCTCGGAATCGCACTTTTTGCTGCATTCAGTGTAACAGTCAACCCATGCTCATTCATCCCCGAAACCACTCCCATAAAACCTGCCCAAGTAATGCTTGCAAACGCATAACCACTGTCGGGTTTCATAAAGAGAATGATTTTGTCTTTCGCAAAATTATCGCCCATGTAGAAATCGAAATTCCTGCCAACTATAAGCGATGAATCAGAACTGTATTCATTCCAAACCGCAAAGCTGGTGCAACCTACAATGCTCAAATCCTGCAAGGCATGACCTATGTCATGAGCCGCATGATAATTGAGAATACGGCTGTACTTATCACCAATAAAATCATACTCATCTGCAAACGATTTCGACACACCATAAATCTCTTGCTTCAACTCATCCGAAATGTGCTCATCCAAATTCCGATTGAAGAACACCACGCCATATTTCAGTGTTTTCAAAAACCATTCTGAAGGAATGAGTTTGCGAATCTGTACCACAAAACTCTCCTCTTGAGACACAATTTGCTCTCCGGCTAAGTGACCAAAAATCACTCCTCGTTCATATGGCGCACCTTGAATGTAAGCCTCCCAAAGTCCATGTTCATTTTGTCTGTACCAATTCTCTCCCAGCATCCTACCTTCATCAGTTGATTCAACCTTCTCTGAATTCCATTCTATGTTTTCAATCGATGGTGGGTCCAATTCAAGTACGGCTAGCATAAATTCCCCAGAGCCCCATAGAAAAACGGTAATCCCTAGGAGTAGAACTATTGTGTATGTGAATTCGCGTTTCAACACCGCAAAGTAAACCGATCGTATCAATCATGGTTCATCTCTTCTAATCCTTACTTTAGTCAAAAATCTAAACGTGGGATTAGCTTCGAAAATAAGACAGACTTTGCTCAACGTTTTCGGCTACTATTTGCATGAGGCAAAAACGATGTCGGTAGGAACCAATTATGCTGTAGATCTGGTTCAGAAGATTGGTTTGCAGCCTAAAACGATTTTCGATGTTGGAGCCAACATAGGTCAGACAGTTGACTTTTACCGAAATATTTACCCCAAGGCTTCCATCTACAGTTTCGAACCAATTCCGAAAACATTTTCGAAACTTCAAAAGTATTGTTCTCAAAAGAACGGTGTGCACTGCTTTAATATAGCGTTCGGTGAGACTACCGAATCTATGGACATTGAGGTCGTAAAGGATGAAACCTCCGTGACAAATTCTTTGAGTAATGAATTTCAGGCAAATCTTAAAAAAGACTCCGAATCGTATGAAACGGTACGCATCAAAGTTGAAATGCTTGATGACTTCGTTAAGAAAAACGACATACCGCAGATTGACCTTTTGAAAATAGATACAGAGGGGTACGAAATTGCGGTTCTGAACGGTGTAGAAAAGCTTTTAGCATCAGGTAAAGTATCAGCCATTATCTGCGAAGCTGGATTTATGCGTTCAAATTCGAGAAATACTTACTTCGGGGATATTAACGATTTACTTGAACAGCATGGCTACTCCCTATTCGGCATCTACGAAATGGGGCATATTGGCTTTATAAAAGCCAGACACTACGGCAATTTATTGTACATCAGTAAAGATTATCGAGAGAATAAATACAAGAATTGGCAAATAGGATATTAAGGTTTAAACCATGAGCAGTTGGATTGGTATTATTGAGAATAGTGATTTCACATTAGACAATATTCCCTTTGGAATTGGAAGTACAAATGGGAAACCCCGAGCCGCCACTCGCATTGGAGACAAAGTAATTGACCTAGACTCATTGCATAAAGCTGGACTTTTTTCAGGCATCAATCTTCCTGAAGGGATATTCGACAACACGGTTTTAAACGACTTTATTGAACTCGGAAAGCCAATCACAAATGCGGTCAGAGTACGTATTCAGGAGCTGTTTGCATTAGACAACGGTGAGGTACGCGATAATGAAGCATTACGTTTAGAGTCCATCCGTGAT
>DMRV01000461.1:8087-8890 GCA_003456455.1 Flavobacteriales bacterium | reverse complement strand
ACTTTCTGAAGAACGCGATCTACAACTGCGTCCGGACAAGAAGCTCCGCTAGTTAATGCAATTTTCAAAGACGTTTTTGATCGTAAGAAATTCTCCGTGAACTCTAATTTGCTTTTGTGGAAATTGAAATGTTCAACGTTTCCATCATTTGTAATATCTTTTTCTGAACTGATGAAATAGGTCGGAAATTTCTCTTCTAGCAACTCCACAATATGAGATGTATTAGAGCTGTTGTAACCGCCAACCACAATGGCTAAGTCGGCATCGGTTTCCATCAGTCCGTAAGTGGCAGATTGGTTTTCGTTGGTAGCGTAGCAAAGCGTGTCGCGAGTGTCGGCAAAATGTGTTTTGTAATCTGCCTTTCCGAATTTTTCAATCATCACACTCTTCAGGTGGTCTGCAATGGCTTGCGTTTCAGTTGCAAGCATAGTGGTTTGGTTTACCACTCCAACTCTATCAAAATCAGTTGTTGGGTCAAAACCTTCAGAAGCTCGATCACGAAAAAGTGTCTCAAACTCATTCATTGGGCGTTTACCTAATATGATTTCACCTAAAATATGCGCCTCATTCAAGTCCTTTATAATGAGTGAAGCAGCATTCTGATAACTGTGCGAAAATGTAGCCCGTGTTTCCTCGTGTTTCTGCTTGCCATGAATGATAACGGTGAAGTCGTCATCTCCAAGTTTGGCGGAACGTTTCCAAACTTTTTCTACAAACGGGCAAGTTGTATTGTAGAGTTCAGGTTGAATTCCTTTGGCTTTGAGTTGGGTTTCTATTTCAACTGTTGTCCCAAATGCTGGTGT
>DMRV01000461.1:3593-7966 GCA_003456455.1 Flavobacteriales bacterium | reverse complement strand
AGCAGAAAAATGCGTTTGTCCGGATTTTCTTCTAAAGCACGATAAGAAATTTCAATGGCGTTTTCTACACCATAACAGAAACCGAAATGCCGTGCAATGTAAAATTGAACAGGCCCAAAATTGAGCAGGGTAGGTGTGAAGTCCTGTTTGCGAGGGTCACTCTTTTTGCGAGCCTCTTTTAAAGGACCAATAATTGAACTTTTATAGAAGGACGGAATGTTAAACTTTTTCATCGGCAAAGTAATTCGACACAAAGGTAGTTAACACCTATCCTAAACGCTTCATGCGAAAGAGCATCATCTGTTAAATAAATCGCTACTTTTGCGCACCCAAAATTGGGAGGTTCTTCCCGAACAAGAACCAACTAAAAACAATCTCTCAGACGTCACGGGAACGCTGAGATACAAATCTGACCAACATGGCAGAAGACAAAAAAGCAGAAGACGCCAAAGACAAAAAGGCTCCTGTAAAGGCAAAAGCTGAAACTACAGCTGTCAAAAAACCACGAAAAAGAGTAGCAACAAAAGCTAAGGAAACTGAAGAAGTTGCCGAAGAAGCGCCATTTGCGAAAAAAGCTGAAGAAGTAGAGGAAACGAAAGTAGAAGCTCCTGTTGCTGAAGAAGCTGCTCCTGTAGTTGAGGCTACGGAAGAAGTTGCTGAAGAAGTGGTAGTTAAGAAAGCGGAACCTCGTAAGCCAGCTGTACGTCCAGTAGATTTTGACTGGGGAGCAATTGGTAAGAAAGAGGAGGTTTACGCTGAGAAAGAGCGTGCTGAGCTCGAAGCAATGTACGATGCAACGCTTTCGCAAGTAAACGTGCATGACGTACTAGATGCTATCATTATTGAAAAAACAAACAAGGATTTTATCGTAACAATCGGTGGTAAGTCTGAAGGAATTATTCCTATCAGTGAAACTCGTTACAATCCTGATTTCGAAGTTGGGAATCCAATTGAAATCTACATTGAAAAAGTAGAAGATAAAGGTGGTCAACTAGTATTGTCGCACAGAAAAGCAAGAGCTCTTCGTTCTTGGGAACGTGTTAATAAAGCTCTTGAAGATGATGAAATCATCAGAGGTCAAATCAAGTGCAGAACTAAAGGTGGTCTTATTGCCGATGTATTCGGGATTGAAGCATTCCTTCCGGGTTCTCAGATTGATGTTAAGCCTATCCGAGACTACGATGTATACGTTGGTAAAACCATGGAGTTTAAAGTGGTTAAAATCAATAACGAGTACAAAAACGTTGTTGTATCTCACAAAGCACTTATTCAGGCTGAACTTGAGCTTCAGAAGAAGGAGATTATTGGCAAGTTGGAGAAAGGACAGATTCTTGAAGGAACTGTTAAGAACATCACTTCTTACGGTGTATTTATTGACCTTGGTGGTGTTGACGGACTTGTTCACATTACAGACCTTTCTTGGGGACGAATTAATCATCCTGAAGAAATCGTTGAGTTGGATCAGAAAATCAACGTGGTTATTCTTGACTTCGATGATGACAAGAAGCGAATTGCTCTTGGATTGAAGCAGCTTAGCGCTCACCCATGGGATGCTTTGGAATCAGAGGTGAACATTGGTGACAAAGTGAAAGGAAAAGTTGTTGTTGTTGCCGATTACGGTGCATTTATAGAAATCGCTGCTGGAGTTGAAGGACTTCTTCATGTTTCTGAAATGAGCTGGTCTCAACACTTGAGAAGCGCACAAGACTTCCTTAAAGTCGGAGAAGAGGTAGAATGTGTAGTTCTTACATTGGATAAAGAAGACAGAAAAATGTCTTTGGGTGTTAAGCAATTGATGCCAGATCCATGGGCAGACATCGTTACTAAATACCCAGTTGGATCACAGCACACAGCCAAGGTTCGCAGCTTTACCAACTTCGGAATTTTCGTAGAGTTGGAAGAAGGTGTTGATGGGTTGGTTCATATTTCTGACCTATCATGGGCTAAGAAAATCAAGCACCCGTCTGAGTTCACAAGCCTTGAAGCAGACCTTGAAGTTCAAGTTCTAGAGATAGATGCAGAGAACAGAAGATTGAGCCTTGGACACAAGCAACTTGAGGAGAATCCTTGGGAAGTGTTCGAAACTGTCTTCACATTGGATAGCACACATTCAGGAACCGTTACTTCGGTAAATGATAAAGGTGCAACAGTTGCTCTTCCTTATGGTGTTGAAGGATTCGTTCCTAAGCGTCACATGAAGAAAGAAGATGGTACTGACGTGAAGAACGAAGAGACCATTGACTTCAAAGTGATTGAATTCAATAAAGACAGCAGAAGAATCCTTGTTTCTCACGCTAAAATGCATTCTGATGAAGCTTATGCTGCGAAAGCGGAAGAGACTACTAAGAAGAAAGAGGCCGGTGGTGCCGCTAGCAGAGGAGTGAAGAAAGTTCAGCAAAGTCAAGAAAAGACAACGCTAGGCGATTTGGACGCACTTTCAGCTTTGAAATCTCAATTGGAGGATTCTGAAAAGAAAGCCAAGAAGTAATTAGAAATCGTTTTCTAATAACACATTTAAAAACCCCGCAAATTGCGGGGTTTTTTTTTACCCATTAACGAAGTACATTTGCCAAACAAAATGAGCATTGAGTCGCGCATAATCCTTGATAGCCAGCAGCTCAATCTTTCTATTGAAAGAATTTGCTATCAGCTCATTGAGAATCACAACGATTTTTCTGAGACAGTTTTAATTGGACTTCAACCTCGAGGTGTATTTGTTGCGCAGCGCATACATGAACGATTAGAGAAACTCACAGGAAGTAAGATTGAACTCGGTTGGTTAGATATCACTTTTAATAGAGACGACCATCGCAGACACGAGATTCCACTTATTCCATCAGCAAACAAGATGGATTTCCTTGTTGAAGGAAAGAAAGTGGTGATGATTGATGATGTGCTCTTCTCTGGCCGAACTATTCGTGCCGGAATGGATGCGCTGATGGCATTTGGAAGGCCTTCCGTTATTGAGCTTGTGGCTCTGATTGATAGAAGATTCAGCCGTCAACTTCCAATAGAGCCGAATTATGTTGGTGTTAGAATAGACACAATTGTTTCGGAAAGAGTGGAAGTGGCACTTAAAGAAAGCGGAGGAAACGATACAGTAAAACTTTATTCACCAGAACAGGAATGAGCGGATTATCGGTAAAGCATCTCCTCGGAATTAAGTACATCACCAAAGAGGATATTGAACTGATTTTTCAGACTGCTGATAATTTCAAGCAAGTCATAAATCGGCCTATAAAGAAGGTGCCGTCTCTCCGAGATATTACCATCGCCAACCTTTTCTTCGAGAATTCGACTAGAACAAAGCTTTCGTTTGAATTGGCTGAAAAACGACTTTCAGCTGATGTCATCAACTTCTCTGCTTCTGGATCATCTGTTAAGAAAGGAGAAACCTTGCTTGATACAGTTAGCAATATTTTAGCTATGAAAGTGGATATGGTTGTCATGCGACACCCACTTCCTGGGGCAGGACAATTCCTTTCAAAAAACATTGATGCTGTAATTGTAAACGCAGGAGATGGCACACACGAGCATCCAACTCAAGGATTACTAGATGCTTACTCAATCCGAGAGAAATACGGGGAAGTTGCAGGGAAGAAAGTGGTAATTGTAGGCGATATCTTGCATTCAAGAGTTGCCTTGTCAAATATATTTGCACTACAAAAGTTGGGGGCTGAGGTTAAAGTTTGCGGTCCTGCAACGTTAATTCCAAAGCACGTTGAAACCCTTGGAGTTACGTACGAACCGAACTTGATAAAAGCACTTCAATGGTGCGATGTGGCTAATATGCTTCGTATTCAAATGGAGCGACAGGATGTTCAGTATTTTCCATCTTTGAGAGAATACACGCTACAGTATGGTTTGAATAAACAGATTTTGGACAGTCTTGATAAGGAAATAACCGTCATGCACCCAGGCCCAATTAACCGTGGCGTAGAGATTACATCTGATGTAGCTGATAGTAGTCAGGCCATTATTTTACCACAGGTTGAAAACGGTGTTGCAGTACGAATGGCTGTATTATATCTACTCGCTGGAAAAATTGAGTAACTCCTTTGCTGTAGAAATGAAATATGATATTACCTTGGGGCTTTAATTTTTTGATAAATTTGCAACAAAGCCAAGCATGAATTTCGAAATAGAAAAGAAAGACAACTACGCTGTAGTTAAGGTAAAAGTGGAGAAATTGGATAGTCAAATCTCTCCTTCTTTGAAGTCTGAACTAGTGGTTCTTAATGCCGATGAGTTCAAAAACATTATCATCGACCTTGAAGACACCCGTTACTGCGATAGCTCTGGACTAAGCGCTATTTTAGTTGCAAACAGACTTTGTAAGAACGCAGGAGGTTCGTTCATTCTTTGTTCGTTAC
>DMRV01000461.1:0-3574 GCA_003456455.1 Flavobacteriales bacterium | reverse complement strand
GACCTTGGTGAAGAATAATTCAAATACGTAAACTAATAACAACTATAAATAACAAAATCATGAAAAAAACTCTACTTACAATTTTTGCAGGTATACTTTCAGTTAGCGTTGCTAGCGCCCAGTGTACTCCAGATCCAGCTGCAACGGGTAACTTCTACCCAGACAGTACAACTTTTATTACTAACAACGCTGCAATGGCGGGTGTTGATTATTCTGCTCTTATTACCATTACTACAATCACTGATACAGTAGTTACAGCTGCTGGATTTACGGTGTCGGCTTTTATTGATGCTTTTAAAGTGCATGCAGTAAATGGTGCTCCTGCTGGATTCTCTTTTACTGGAGGTGGTACTACATATGAAGCTGTTGATCCAAGACCTGATTTCGGTCAAGGAGCTGTTGATTCAACTTGGTGGAATGCGTACGGTACTGCAAATGACCCTACTACATTGTCAACTGTGCAAGGGTGTCTTCAAATTACTGCTTCTGCTGCTGATGTTGCTGCTGCTGCTCCTGCAACAGGATTTACTGATTATGCAGTTGAGGTTTTGGTTGATGCCCGTGTTGCTGCAACTGAGCCAGCTGTGGAATTTTTACTTCCAAACGGAACGTGGTTGTCAGGAACAACTTTGGCTGACCCGCTTCCTGTAAACGACTATGTTATTCGTGTTTCTGCTGCAGCAAGCGTTACGGATGTATTGAACTTGAATGCTTTTGATGTTGCTCAGAGTTATCCTAACCCAGCAAATGAAACTGCTACCATTTCTTACACTACTCCTAATTCAACTAAAATTGAGTTCAAAGTATACAACATGCTTGGTGGTTTAGTTTATTCTGAGTCAATGACTTCTCAGAAAGGAATGAACAACATTCAATTAGAAACGTCTGCAATGACTGCAGGTATGTACGTTTACACTGTATCTAACGGTGTAAAAGTTCACACTAAGAGAATGAACATTAACTAAGCTAGTTAGTCTTCTTGAAAGCCTCATCTGTCCTAGACAGGTGAGGCTTTTTTTATGTGATACTTTTTCATCTATACCCTCAATTGGGTATTGTGCAGGAAGCATGCTAGAAATAGATTTGTGGCGTTATTTAAAATCAATCTAAATAAATGCCGCTTATGATTTCAACTCCTCTGAAACAACTGATAGGACTTGCTCTTTGTACTAGCGTTTCGTTTACTTTCTCTTCTTGTAATCAGGATGATGATGACCAACTTGAAATTCCAACTACATATGAGTTCTCACGTGATGGGAGTTCTACTGTTGATTTTTCAGGACAAACGGAGCGACTGGATATGTTGGCTCAACTGAGCACCTATCTTAAAACCTCCAACACGGTTGGTGCACCGGCTCTTAATGAGAATACGCTGAAGGATATGTTTAGAAATGAAAACACCCCTTTTCAAGTTGCATACGGCAAGAACCTGATTTCAAAATGTTTTGGGCCGGATACCACGTTTTTCCTAGAAGCAATTGAAGCGGCTGCACTGGCCAGCCAAGCACAAGTAACTGCTTCTGAAGGTATTGCGGGTGTATTAGTGGAGGGCAGCAATAATCCATTGCAGGGTTATCGAGTGAATGAAAATGGACTGGAGCTTATTCAGGTTATTGAAAAAGGATTGATGGGAGCTGTTTTCTACTACCAAGCTATGGAGGTTTACCTTTCTCAAGAACGTATGGCTGATTTGGGAAATGACGATTTAGTAGCCGGAAAGAACTACACGAACATGGAGCATTACTTTGACGAAGCTTTTGGGTATTTCGGTGCGCCAATAGATTTTCCAAGTACCATCTCGTTAGAAGATGCGCGCTTTTGGGCAACTTATTGCAATCGTAGAAACGGAGGGCTTTATAATGGTATTAATGATGAAATTTCAAATGCGTTTAGAACAGCCCGTGCTGCTATAGTTGCAAAAGATTATGAAGCACGAGACGAAGCCATTCAGGTAGTTATGGATAAGTGGTCTATCGTTATTGCTTCAACTGTGGTCGATTATTTCAATCAGGGATTAACTGCCTCAGGAAATGCTGAATACGTGAGACACCATGCACTTAGTGAGGCTGTTGGCTTTATGCTTGGTTTGAAGTATCATTTCAGCGGAGGTAACTCAAAGTTTCCACCTCGGTATGCATTTTCACACGTGGAACAAGCATTGGATATTGTTGGGATGAACACCAACTTTTACACACTAACCGATGCAGATTTAGAGGAAGCAATAGGTCATATAAAAATGGCTTTCCCATCAGGAGAAATAAAGTAGTAATATGAATAGAGTATTAAAAATGTGTTTTGGGCTGCTATTTATTGCAACAGCTTGTAACACACAAAAAGACAATTTGGTTAATTGTGATTTTGATCAACAGGCTATGCTTACCAATTACTCGGATGAAATTATCATCCCGCGTTTTGGTGAATTGGATTTAGGGCTACAGTTTTTAGAGGCGTCTTTCAATGCTTTTGTAGCCAATCCTACACCTGGGTTATTGGTTGAGGTTCGGATTTCTTTTGGAGCTGCTTATGACCGCTATCAAAGATGTAGCACCTTTGGCTTTGGGCCAGGTTTGATAGATGGTGTTGCGTTTCGTGCCCGATTCAATACATTTCCTACTAATGTTTCCGTGATAAACAGCAACATTGAAAACGGCACGGAGGTAAGCGCAAGTCCTACATCAACAGTTGGTTTCCCAGCACTTGATTTCCTCCTTTTTGGACAAGCTGGGGCTACAGATGCTGAGTTGGTAGCGTTATTCACTACTGATGTAAATGCACCCAACAGGGTAGCGTACTTTAATCAATTAGTGTCTGAATTAAGTGCAACTACGAATCAAATTATTGATGATTGGACAAGCTACAGAAGTACTTTCATTTCCAATACTGGCACATCGGCAGGAAGCTCTATTTCAATGCTTGTAAATGAGTTTAACTTCGATTTTGAAACCTTAAAGAATTTCAAGTTTAAGATTCCATTGGGGAAATTTAATGGCGGAATTGTACTACCCGAAACTGTTGAAGCATTCTACGGAGGCGGCTCTATTCGGTTGGCCAAGGAGCAAGTTACTGGAATGAAAAATCTTTACCTCGGAGTAGGTGAAAACGGAGCGGATGGACTCGGTCTTTACGATTATGTTCTGTGCGTAAAACCTTTAACTGAAAGGGAACAAGAAGAAGGTTTACTGTCGTTAGCTGATGACATATCTGAGCGCTTTTTGGAAATAGAATCGGCTCTAGAACTTGTTCCAGACCCGTTATCGGAGACACTGCAAACCAATAAGCCTATGGTAGATGACGCTCATACGCAAATGCAAATGATGGTTCCTCTTATTAAGCGTGAAATGACTTCCGCTTTGGGTGTTCAGATTAGCTATCAGGACAATGACGGGGATTAATGTCCCCCTTTTTGAATAATACAATTCGGGTATTGAACCGTGACGTGAGCATAGCGCCACTAGTCACGGTTCGCTTGTTTTTCGGGTTGTTGATGTTTTTTGGTACAGTCCGCTTCATGTACAACGGATGGGTTGACCAACTTTACATTCAACCCAAATACTTTTTCCATTATTATGGATTT
>DMRV01000178.1:582-4405 GCA_003456455.1 Flavobacteriales bacterium | reverse complement strand
GCGCCCGCGTTAGGGATTGGAGCAAGCTACCGTGTAGCGCGGAAAGCCCGACCCGCAGGGTAACGCCCAATAAAAAAGACTGAAACGAATTACGATAAATAGAAATCTAAGAGCTAAAAAATGTCCAAAAAAGTAATCATATCCGCTTCGCTTACGGGCGTTCTCGCCAACAGGAAGCAGTGTCCATACATTCCGTACACACCCGAGGAAATTGCCGAGGAAGGCCGCAGAGCTGTAGAGGCGGGCGCGAGTATTTTGCACATTCATGCGCGGAATGACGATGGCACGCCTGCGTATGATGTGGAGACGTATTCTCGCATACATGAGGAGGTAAAAAAGCGCACGCCAGATGCGATTATCAACTACAGTACGGGTGCGATTCATATTACTCGAGAGGAGCGGATTGCGCACATTGTGGCGCTGAAACCTGACATGGCGGCTCTGAATATGGGTAGTATGAATTATGGGATTTATTCTAAGAAAGCGAAGAAGTTTTACCACGATTTCATCTTCCAGAATTCGTTTACAGACATTCAGTTTTACTTGGAGAAAATGAATGAAGCGGGTACGCGTCCGGAGATGGAAGTATTTGATAACGGCCACGTGAATAATGCCATGCCGTTTATTGATATGGACATTCTGAAAAAGCCGTATAACTTCAGTTTTGTGATGGGCGTTTTGGGCGGATTGCCACACAGCACGGCCAATATTCTTCATCAAAGCAGAACGGTTCCTGAAGGTTCTGACTGGCAGGTAATCGGCATTGGTAGAAAGCAATGGGCGAGTTTAGCCGCTGGAATTACGATTGGCGGAAACATTCGCGCTGGATTGGAAGACAACTTCTATTTGCCAGAAGGCGAAATGGCGAAGAGCAATGGCGAACTGATTGGTGCGGCCGCACAACTTACTCGGATGATGGGTCGTGAAGTAGCAAGTATTGCCGAAGCGAGAGAGACGTTAGATATACCACTTAGGAGTTAGGGGGTAGCTCTTAGCAATTAGCAGATTAGAAATGGACCTAAAACCCAATACCTAAAACCTAACGCCTTGTATTTCACCGAAGAACATAACCAGTTTCGACAGTCGATGCGCGATTTCCTGAACAGGGAAGTAGTGCCGAATGTGGATGAATGGGAGAAGGTTGGAAATCCGCCTCGCGAGATATGGAAGAAGTTTGGCGATATGGGCTATTTCGGGCTGCGTTTCCCAGAGAAATATGGCGGACTGAACTTAGATTTCTTCTATGATGTCATTCTGCTGGAAGAGTTGGCGAAGGTCAATTCTGCTGGAACATCTGCGGCACTTGGAGCACATTCGTATTTGTCGTTGGCGCATTTGAACAATGAAGGTTCGGAAGAACAGAAGCAGAAATACTTGGTTCCCGGAATTGCAGGCGAACTGTTCGGTTGCTTGGCGATCACGGAACCCGGTGGAGGTTCGGATGTGGCTTCGATGCGAACAACGGCCGTGAAAGATGGTAACGAGTGGGTCATCAATGGAAGCAAGACGTTCATTACGAACGGTGTTTTGAGCGATTACCTCATCATCTCAGCCAAAACTGAACCTGAGTTGAAGCAAGCAGGCATCAGTATGTTCGTCATTGATAGAAACACAAAAGGCTTGTCAGCTACCAAACTCGATAAGCTTGGTTGGCGTGCTTCCGATACGGCTGAAATAGCTTTTGATGAAATGCGCGTTCCTGCTGATGCTTTGCTCGGAGAGGAGAACCAAGGCTTCTACTACATTATGCAACAGTTTGCGTTAGAGCGATTGATTATGGCAATCGGAGGAGTGGCGGGTTCAGAATATGCTTTGCAATACGGATTGGATTATTTGCGAGAGCGAGAAGCGTTCGGCAGACCGTTGACCAAGTTCCAAGAATTGCGTCATCGCGTAGCGCAACTAACTGCCGAGATTGAACAACAGAAGCAGTTTGTGTATTACCTCTGTGATCGTTTCACCAAAGGAGAATACATCGTGAAAGAGGCTGCAATGGCCAAGCTTTTAGCCACGCAGCTTTCGGATAAAGTGACGTTTGAAGTCGTGCAGTTTTTAGGCGGCTACGGCTATATGGAAGACTACCAAGCTGCAAGAATGTTCCGTGACAGTCGCCTTGGGCAAATTGGTGGCGGAACGAGTGAAATAATGAAGGAAATCATTGCCAAAATGGCGATTGACGAGATAAAATATAAGTGATGAAGTAATGAAGATGTGAGGAGATGAAGCACTATTCGCTGGTCGCTCTTCACTGGTCACTAACTCAATACTAAATACTGATTACTAACTACTTAGAAAAAATGTTTACAGAAGAACACAAATTATTCAGACAGGGTTTACGAGATTTTCTCGACCGTGAGGTAATGCCCAACATCGACAAATGGGAAGAAGAACAACGCATGCCGAAAGACCTCTGGCCGAAGTTAGGGGAGATGGGTTATTTCGGGTTGAACTACCCTGAGAAGTATGGCGGTATTGATGCCGACTTTATGTACTCAGTCATCTTTATGGAGGAGATTTCTAAGTGCGAAAGCGGTGGGTTTATGATACTACCTGCTGTTCAGCAGTATATGGCTTCTCCGTATATCAACAAGCATGGTTCGGACTTTTTGAAGGAGAAATACCTTACCAAAGTGATTTCAGGGGAATGGATTGCGTGTATCGGAATTTCGGAGCCTGGAGCAGGTTCTGATGTGGCCAATATTCAAACTAAAGCAATTAGAGAAGGCGACCATTATGTAGTGAATGGTTCGAAGACTTTCATCACCAATGGCGTGTATGGCGATTTCGTTGTGGCAGTTGTAAAGACTGACCCAGAAATGGGTGCCGCAGGAGTTAGCCTATTGGTTATCGACCTAAACTCGGAAGGAATTACTAAAAACAAGTTAAAGAAGCTTGGATGGCACGCTTCTGATACTGCCGAGTTGCATTTCGATAACGTGAAAGTTCCAGTTGAGAACATTGTGGGGGATGAAGGCCAAGGCTTTTATTACTTGATGGGCGGTTTACAAACCGAACGTTTGGTTGGTGCCATTGCAGGCTACGCTTCTTGCGAATGGGCGTTGGAATACACACTCCAGTATATGAGTGAGCGAAATGCTTTCGGACGTTCAATCAACAAATTCCAAGTTCTACGTCACAGAATGGCGCAGCTGATTTCCGAAGTTGAAGCCAACAAGCAGTTCGTACTTCACTGTGCTCGTCAGCACGAAGCAGGAGAATACATCGTAAAAGAGTGTTCGATGGCGAAGTTGCTTTCTAGCGAATTGGCAGAAAAAGTGATGACTCAATGCCTACAAAGCTTTGGCGGATATGGCTTTATGGAAGATTACAAAATGGCACGAGCTTATCGCGATTGCCGTGTTGGAACCATCGGTGGTGGCTCAAGCGAGATTATGCGTGAGATAATTGCCAAAATGGTCATAGACGATACTTCGTATCAACGCGCTGGATCAGTATCTTCAGCGCCCAAAGCAAAGCCTGCAGAGGCTAAAAAGACAGAAACTAATTCTAATACAAACGATAAAAAATCAGTTATGAGTTTTGAAGCAATTGAGAGTGCAATTAAAGAGAAAGCAGCAGCAGCTAAGCCATTAGGAAACAGTCTGAAGTTCAACTTCGGTGAACAGAATGTAATGTTGGATGGAACAGGAGATGCTAACGTAGTTACAGTTAACGATGCAACTGAAGCTCAGTGTACCGTTGATGTTGCAATGGAAGATTTAACTTCTATGCTTTCAGGAGATTTGAACCCAATGAACGCTTTCATGAGCGGGAAAATCAAAGTGAAGGGTGACATGAGTGTTGCCATGAAGCTTGGAACTAT
>DMRV01000178.1:0-509 GCA_003456455.1 Flavobacteriales bacterium | reverse complement strand
ATCAAATGGTTGGAATCGAACAATGAACCCTGCAGCTCTACCCGATTCTATCCTGAGCCCAACCCAATGCCAACTTCAGCTGTTGGTCTGGAGTGAGGTCAGAATTATCGAGTACCAGGGCATCATCTGCCTGAATGAGAGGGTCTTCCTTTCGGGATGTATCTTCTTGATCGCGTGAGATAAGGTTAGCTCGAACATCAGTAATCGAAACTTCTTTCCCTTTAGCTTTCAGCTCGTCAAATCTGCGTTGAGCACGAATATCAGGTGACGCGGTCATAAAAATCTTCAATTCAGCGTTTGGGAATACTGCCGTTCCAATGTCTCGGCCGTCCATTACGACTCCTCCCCTTTTTCCTAAATCTTGCTGAAGGGAACGAAGTTTTGCACGTACTTCCTTAATCACACTCACAAAACTGACCACCTCTGAAACGCGCATTGTCCGTATTTCATCTTCTACATTTTTCCCATTCAGAAATGTGGTAACCCCACCCGAATCGGAATCATATTTC